>USOJ01000044.1 GCA_900556195.1 uncultured Eubacteriales bacterium | reverse complement strand
GTTTTCATAGGCGGCCAGCTTGCTGATGGATACCTCGTAAGCCGTGAGGATGCGCACGTCCGTCTCCGAAAACTTTTTCTGGTATTCCCGGCTCTGTATCCTGCCGGAAAGGGCGATGCGCTCGCCCACCGCGAGATTTTTCACAAAGCGCGCGTTCCGCCCCCACGCGATGCAGGGAATGTAGTCGGATTTGTTGTAGGCGCGGTTGACCGCGATAAGCACGTCGGCTATTTCTCTCGAAAAGGGAGTGGTACGGTATACGGGCGGCTTGCATATGTAGCCCGACAACACCACGTTGTTCGGATTTTTAACCTGCGGAGCGTCGATAAGTTCTTTTATAAACACCGTGAGCATGAGTTTGCTTTTGCCGTCAAGAAGTTTGTTGTAACTTCTGAACTGCCCTATCGCGCTTATATGCGAGCCGACTTTGAGAGAATAACTCTCTATAAGTCTTTCGGACACCGTTACGGGAAGAATATCCGCCTGCCCCGAAAGGCGTTTTACGGACACTTCGGTTTCGTAGAAGCCTTCGCCGTAGACTTCGTGAGAATATTTCGCTTCGGAAACGATTTCGCCCCTTACGAACACTCTGTTGTTTTGCTTTTCGTCGTTAATCATTATATATCTCCTTTTGTAACTTATCGTAAGTTACTTTTTATTTTTTAATCTGCGCGCCGTCGGAACGAATTTCGTAATTTTCTTTATATATAAGGTCGTCGATCCGTACGAACTCGTACCCGTTGGCAAGTAACGGCTCGAATATAAGCGGAAGACTTTCCGCCGTATGCAATCCGTTGTTGTGCATAAGTATTATCGAACCGCTCTTCACCCTTTTAAGCACCCGCGCGGCTATTTTGTCGGCGGATAAATCTTTCCAGTCAAGACTGTCCACATCCCATTGTATCGGGTAAAGCCCCAGTTCTTCGGCGCAGGTTATCACTTTGTCGTTATAATCGCCGAACGGCGGGCGGAAAAGCGTTACTTTCCGACCCGTAACCTTTTCTATCGCGTCTTTCGACGAAGTCAATTCGGCTTTTATCTCATCGCGGGATAATTTGCTCATTTTCGGATGCGTTTTGGAGTGAGTTTCGAGTCCGTGCCCTTTTCCCACTATTTTTTTCGCGTAATCGGGATATTTTTCAATCCAGAACTGAACGGCGAAAAACGTACATTTTACGTTATACTTTTCCATTGTAGACAAGAGTTCGTCGGTATGCTCCACGCCCCAGGCGCAGTCGAAAGAAATCGCTATTTTCTTGTCTTCTCTTTCAACCGAGTATATCGGCAATTTTCTTTTAGCGGTGGCGAGCGTGTAAACCGTGTACGCCCCGCTGTGTTTTACCCCCGCCGCAAGGCAGAAAATCGTTATCGCCGCAAGTATGAACGCCGCTATGCGTTTAAGTTTTGCCATTCGTTTTTTACCCCTTTATTTTAACATAAGAAATCAGTCGAAAAACGGGAAATCCTCGGTTCAAAGGTCGAATTTTCGCGCGTTTTCCGTTAGATTTTATGCCGCAATCGAAAGCAGTATGCCGCCTCCGAAAAAAATATCGAAAAATCGCGTAAAAACGGTTGACATATAAGGGCTATAAGAATATAATAGCACTCGTTGGTTTAGAGATTGTAAACTTTTCGTTTAACTAAACTTAACGCTCTAAACTTTCGGTTTAACTAAACTTAACGCGTTAAACAAAAAGTTTAGCATAGTAAAAAACACGGGAGAAACGATCGTGGAACTCGGAACTAAAATCAAGCAATTAAGGCTGCATTGCGCGCTTACGCAGGAAGAACTCGCCGACAGGTGCGAACTTACCAAAGGCTACATAAGTCAACTCGAAAACGACCTTACCAGCCCGTCGATCGCAACGCTCGTGGATATTCTTTCGGCGCTCGGCACCAACCTTAAAGAATTCTTTTCGGAAGAGGAAGAAGAAAAAATCGTCTTCAAAGAAGACGACTTCATAGAAAAGGACACGGGCGCGGTTAAGATAAACTGGCTCGTGAACAACGCGCAGAAAAACGCCATGGAGCCTTTGATAGTCGAACTCATGCCCGGCAAATTCACCGAAGCGGACGTTCCGCACGAGGGCGAAGAATTCGGTTACGTGCTTTCGGGCAGCGTAATCGTGCACCTCGGCAACAAAAAATATCGTTGCAATAAAGGCGAAAGTTTTTACTTTTCGGCGTCCAAAACTCACTATATGGAAAATCCGACCGACAGAGTCGCGAAATTTATCTGGGTAGCCACTCCCCCTACGTTTTAAGGAGAACACAAATGGAAAAAGACGAAAAAATCATTGAACTTATCGGCGTCGAAAAGGTCTTTGACGGGCAAACGGCGGTAGAGAACTTCAATCTCTACGTCAGAAAGGGCGAATTCATCACCTTTTTGGGACCTTCGGGTTGCGGCAAATCGACGACCCTTCGCATGATCGCGGGTTTCGAACTCCCCACCAAGGGCAAAATTTTGTTGAACGGCAAAGATATAACGAACCTGCCCCCTTACGAAAGGCCGATAAACACCGTGTTTCAACGCTACGCGTTGTTCCCGCACCTTAACGTGTACGACAACATAGCGTTCGGGCTTAAACTCAAACGCTATCGCAACACCTACGTAGACAAAAAAGGCAGAACGATCGTAAAAACCGAAAAACTCTCGAAAGAAGCGATTGACGCGAAAGTTTCCAGGGTTCTTAAACTCGTCGACCTCGAAGAATTCGAAAAGCGCGACGTAACCACTCTTTCGGGCGGACAGCAACAGCGTATCGCCATCGCAAGGGCAATCGTCAACGAACCCGAAATTCTTCTTTTGGACGAACCGCTCGGCGCGCTCGACCTTAAAATGCGCAAAGACATGCAACTCGAACTTAAAGCCATGCACGACAAACTCGGCATAACCTTTATTTACGTAACGCACGATCAGGAAGAAGCGCTTACGATGAGCGACACCATAGTCGTTATGAAAGACGGCGAAATTCAGCAGATAGGCACGCCGAAAGACATCTACAACGAGCCGAAAAACGCCTTCGTGGCGGACTTCATCGGCGAAAGCAATATCTTTTCCGGCACCATGGTCGGCGACAAAAAAGTACGCTTCATAAACAAAGTGTTCGACTGCGTAGACGACTTCCCGAAGAACGAAAAAGTAGACGTCGTAGTCCGTCCCGAAGACGTGTTCCTCGTGGACGAAGGCAAAGGTCAGGTTGACGGCGTCATCTCCTCTTCGATTTTCAAAGGCGTTCATTACGAAATGGTCGTTATGGTAGGCAAAACCGAAATCGTCGTACAGGACACCATCGAAAGAAAAGAAGGCACGAAGTGTTCGGTTATCATCCGTCCCGACGACATACACATAATGGCTAAGGAATTCGACGCCAACCGCTATACGGGTTACGTTACCAAAAAGAACACCGTATGTTTTGCGGGCGGAGAATTCGAATGCGACGTAACTCAACTCTACGAAGGCAGTCGCCTTGACGAAGAAGGTTACCTTATCACCAAAGAGGGCGAAAAAATCGACCTTACGGACGTTGACGTAAACGTAGAAGTCGGTCTTAAAGACATCGAGATTATAGACAACGACGAAGACGGCAACGTCGCGGGTACGATTATTCAGATAGTTTACAAGGGCGACCACTATCAGATCATTATCCGTACCGACGAAGAGGAAGAAGACTTCGTAGTGGACACCGAATACACCTGGAACGAAAACGACCGCGTTTCGGTCAAAATTCCTCCCGAAAAAATCAAACTTACCTTAAAGGCGGCGACGAAGTAAAATGAAAGCGTTGAAATTTTCGAGAAAGCATCTCGGAATCCCCTACGCGGTGTTTATGCTCGCGTTCGTGGTATTTCCCCTGCTGCTTATAATTCTCTATGCGTTTACGGTCGAAAACCGCGAAGTCGTAACCAACGATATTACCGCGTTTTCGTTCTCCTTTTCCAACTTCACGGCGTTCTTCTCGTCGTCTACGAACATACGCGCGATATATATAAGTTTCGCGCTTGCGATTTTAACGACCGTTATCTGTCTTTTAATCGCCTACCCCGTCGCGTATATACTTGCCCGTTCCAGAATGAAAACCCGCTCGGTGCTGTTAATGATCTTTATTCTGCCCATGTGGATAAACTTCGTTCTTCGCACGGCGGCTATGAAAGAATTGCTTTTCGCAATGGGGTTTTACAACTCCAACAAAATGAGTTTCTTCAACACGGTCGTCGGCATGGTTTACGACTATCTGCCGTTTACGATATTGCCCCTTTACACCGTGCTTATAAAACTCGATAAAAACGTACTCGAAGCGTCGCAGGACTTGGGCGCGACGAGCGCGCAGACTTTTTTCAAAGTAGTAGTGCCTATGTCCGCGCCGGGAATCGTCAGCGCGGTAACCATGGTACTGCTCCCGACGACCACGAGTTACGTCGTTTCCGACACTTTGGGCAACGGCAACGTAACGATTATCGGCAAACTCATCGAAGACCAGTTCTCGACAATGTTCGACTGGCACGCGGGTTCGGCAATAGCGATGATTTTGCTCGTGCTTATCTTTATAACTATGTTCGTAACGAATAAATTTTCCGACGGCGAAGAAGTCAACACGAGAGGAGGCGGATTATGGTAAAAAAAGTTCTCAAATGGGTTTATCTCTTTCTCGTAATCGCCTTTTTATACGCCCCGATAATTCTGCTTACCATTTACTCTTTCAACCTTTCTCCGTCCATCGGCGTATGGTCGAAAGAATGGGGTTTCAAACTCTATAAACAACTCTTCACCGACGAAAGTCTTAAAACGACCGTAATCAATACGATAGTGCTTGCCCTTCTTGCGGCAACCTGTTCGACGATACTCGGCACGATGGGCGCGATAGGTGCGTTCTACTCCAGAAAGAGAGTGAGAAAAGCCCTCGATTCGGTTACGAATATCCCCGTCATAAACGCCGAGATAGTAACCGCAATATCGATTGCGCTCGTATGCACGATGTTCGCTTTCGGAAGAACTTACGCTTCGCTTTTAATCGGGCATATCGTGCTTTGCTTCCCGTTCGTGTATCTGTCGGTACTGCCGAAACTCAAACAACTCGACGGCAACCTGTACGAAGCGGCGTTAGACCTCGGCGCAAGTCCGACGAAAGCCCTGTTTTCCGTCATATTGCCCGAGATTATGCCGGGCGTCATAAGCGGCTTTATGCTTGCTATAACCTTGTCGCTGGACGATTATATCATTACCACGTTTACGCGTCCGCCGACGTTCGACACCATTTCCACTTACGTTTTCGACGCCTACGCCAAGGGCGGAAAAGGTTCGTCCGTACCCGCTTTAAGGGCTTTGTCGGCGATAATATTCCTTATAATGGTAATCTTCGTAGTCGTCAGAAACTTACTTGCGATCAGGAGGGCTAAAAAGAATGAAAAGAAAATTTAGTTTGTGCCTTGCCGCGGTCGTCGCCGCGGGCGCGCTTCTGCCGCTTACTTCCTGCAAAAAAGAAACGGTCGAATACCTGAACGTTTTCAACGCCGAAGAATATATCTCGGAATTCGACGAAGAGTGGGGAACTCTCGACGTTATCGCCGAGTTCGAAAAGTACGCTTCGAAAGAACGCGGACATACGGTAAAAGTAAAATATTCGACTTTCGGCACGCTTGAAAACATGTACAACGAGTTACAACTCACCAAGCGTAAAAGCGGCAACGGCTACACGTATTCGTACGATCTCGTATGCCCGTCCGACTATATGATTCAGCGTATGATCAAAGAGGACATGCTCGAAAAATTCGACGTGGACGAAGACGGCAAATATGAAAAAGTGGGTAACTACAACGACTACGCTTCGCCGTTTATCACCGACCTTTTCGAGGGCAAGGGCTGGAACGAATACGCCGTCGGCTACATGTGGGGTACTATGGGTTTTATCTATAACCCCGAAGTTTTAGCAGAAAACAACTCGGAATTCGCAGCCGCGATAAAAGGCGTAGACAACCAAAAAGAACTCGTAAAAAAGTACGAAGATTTCGTCGCTACGTGGGAACTCCCCTGGAACAGTTACTACAAGAATTTAGGCACGATTAAAGACAGTATCCGCGATACCTACGCTTTAGCCGTCGGCTACGTTTACCGCGACGCGCTTAAAAAACTCAACGCTCTTTACACCGACGCGGAAGTTCACGACCCGACTAAAATCACGGTCGAAGAATATCGCGACATACTCGTCAAAATCTTCAACAACGTAGACAGCAATCTCGTAGAAGACGTAAAATCGCTTGACGAAGTAAAGAAATACGAGAACGAAGAAGGAACGCAGAGGGCGATAGAAATCGTCAGACAGGCTCAGGAAGCCCTTAAAGGCGAAACCACGGTAAAGGCTGCGGAACGCGAGTTAAAAACGCTTAAAACCAACGTTTACGGCTTTGAAGTGGACAGCGGAAAGAAAGATATGGCGGCAGGCAAAATAGCCATAAACTTCGCCTGGTCGGGCGACGCGGCTTATACGCTCGATCTTGCCGACGATGACGACGGCGCCACTCTTTACTACGCCGTACCCAAAGAAGGCAGCAATATCTGGTTCGACGCGTGGGTTATGCCGAAAGGCGCGAATAAAGACCTCGCGCAGATGTTCGTAAACTTCTTGTCCGACCCCGAAATCGCAATATCCAATATGGATTATATCGGTTACGTAAGTCCTATCGCGGGCGACGACGTATTCGATTATATCTGCGACGCGGAAAGTTACGATTTAACTCTGGAACCCGACGCGGATCATACCGAAATGCTCGACTACACCTACTTTTTCTCGAATATTTCGGACGATAAAAAGACGGACGGAAAAGTCATAGTTTATTCGAACGTAGAAAATATCGGCAGGCAACTCACCGTGCAGTACCCGACGAAAGACGTAGTGGATCGTTGCGCGATAATGACGGCTTTCAATCGTAACGAACTGAAAAAAGTAAACGCCATGTGGAGCGACGTAAAAGTAGGTAATCTGCCATTGTGGCTGCTTATATCCGTACCTGCGGTAATAGTATTCGCGTTGCTTTTTTGGGTAACGCTCGCGATACCCAAAAAACACGGAATAAAAATCAGATTGCCGAGGCGCAATTACGGAACTCTTATTTCGAGCGAACGAATCAAATAATTTATAAAAAGTTTATATGAAAAAGCCGCGTGGCAATCGGGAAACTTCCCGACCGCCGCGCGGCTTTTTATTATTAAACGTCTTTGCGTCAATGCCGAGTTGCACCTTGCCTTCCCTATCGGGGAAGGTGGCAACAAG
>USOJ01000043.1 GCA_900556195.1 uncultured Eubacteriales bacterium | reverse complement strand
CGCTCGCAATCGTGGACAAGCGTCGTCCCAAAGCAAACGTAATGGAAGTTATGAACATTGTCGGCGACGTCAAGGGCAAAACCTGCCTTATGCTGGACGATATGATCGATACCGCAGGAACTATATGTCAGGGTGCGGAGGCACTTTTCAACAACGGCGCGAAAGAAATCTACGCTTGCTGTTCTCACGCGGTATTGAGCGGTCCCGCGATCGAGCGCATAAAAGCGTCGCATATATCCAAACTCGTCGTACTCGATACGATTCCGCTTCCCGAAGAAAAGAAAATCGATAAGATTTCCGTTTTATCCGTTGCAAAACTCTTCGCAACCGCAATCGAAAATATTTATCTCGATAAGAAAATGTCCGAGATATACGACGACTAATCCTTTTGATAATAACGAGACCGCGGAGGCACGCCTCCGCGGTCTTATAAACGAAAAAACACGGAGCGCGAATTATGTATATCGTAGCAGGGCTCGGTAATCCCGGAGCCGAATATTCCCGGAATTTACACAATCTCGGATTTATGACGATAGATAAACTTGCCGAAAAGTACGGCGTAAAATTCGAAAAAAGCGGCTTTTCCGCCAAATATTCGATTATTAACGTCAACGGCGTAAAGGTCATGTTTATCAAACCGCAGACTTTTATGAATTTAAGCGGCGTGGCGCTCAGGGCAGCCGCTTCTTACTATAAAGTTCCGACAGGGAATATAATCGTCGCTTACGACGACGTCGATATTCCGATTGGCTCCGTAAGAATACGTCAAAGCGGTTCGGCGGGTACGCATAACGGTATGAGAAGCATCGTAAACGAACTGGGTTCTACGGAGTTCCCGCGGGTAAGAATCGGAATAAAGCCGGACAGACCTTTTTCATTGATTGATTACGTTTTGTCTAACGTCCGAGCCGAAGACGTTTCGAGTTTCGACTCTGCGATTAACGTTGCGACGGACGCTATTGACGAATTTATCAAGGGCGATTCCATCGAAAAAATAATGTGCAGACATAACGTTACAAAAAAAGAATGCTTAAAGATTACTTAAAACCGGAAAATTTGGGTAACGAACTCGCCGAAATCGGGCGAGATATCCGCGGGGGGAATCCTTCCGCGGTTTTCGGCGTAAATTTTGCGGAAAAGTGTCTTATTGCGTCTTCTGTGGGTTTGCCCGTTCTGTATATCGTTAAAGACGGCTTATACGGCGCGAAAATCGCCGAAGAGTTGACCGCGTTATCGGGCGAACGGGCAGTTTACCTGCCTGCGAAAGACGACGTCTTACTGTACAAATCCGCATTCGACAGAACGTCTTTGTTTGCAAGATTGAACGCTTTATACGCGATAAAAAACGGGGCGAAATTCATCGTTACCACGTTTCAGTCTTTGCTCCAATTGTTTCCGCGTGATATTCCGACGATTAAAATAAGAAAAAACGAAGTCTACGACATCGGCGGGATAGTAAACAAACTCGTCAAATTCGGTTACAGAAGAGAAGAATTTGCCGACGACAGGGCGACTTTTGCACTTCGCGGCGATATACTCGAAATAAATCCCGTGAACGGGGAATATTCTTACCGCGTAGACTTTTTCGGCGACGAAGTCGAAAGTGTATTTAAGTTTTACGGCGAAGACAGAGAAAACAAGACCGCCGTTACGGAATTCGAAATTATCGCCGCAACCGACGTAATCGTCCGCGACGACGAAGTTGAAGATATAAAACTTGCTTTAAGAAAATCACTTGCCAAGTTCGGCACTCTTGCGGTGAGGGACGACGCACGGAAACTCGTAAACGATCTTGAAGAAAAACTTGACGGCGGTGTGCCGTGCGGAGAACTTCAATTCGTTATGCCGCTCGTAAAAGACGTTACCGACGATTTCACGACTTATATGCCGACGAATACGCTTGTCGTATACGACGAATGTAAAATGCTCGTCGACGGATTGACCGCAACGTTAAAAGACCATTCGGAAAGATTGCTAACCTTAGGAAGAGCGGGTAAGATTTTCGATTTTTCGGCAAGGCAATTAAGTGATTATCAAAATTTGATTAAAAGGCTGAATTCGTTCAGAGAAGTCGCTTTTCAAAATATTACGACGTCGATAAATTTTTTCAATCCGTTAAAAACGTATTCGCTCAGATGTTCACCTGTTGCGAGATACACCGCAAATTTCGAAGCGATATATAACGACGTCAAAAACTGGAAGTTTGGCGGATATAAAGTAGTAATTTGTTGCGGAAACGACAAAAGAGCGGAATCTTTAAGCGACGAACTATACGCTCGCGGTTGTATGTGCGTGAGAGGCGACAATGCCGAGTTGAAAAACGGAGTAGCCGTCGTTACTTCGTACTTTTTGCCGAGCGGACTTATTTATCATTCTGCAAAACTCGTACTTATAGGTACGGGCGATTTATATATCGCGACCAAAGAAAATAAGAGAATAAAGCGAAAACGCGGCGATTTGTTTCAGGCTCCGGAAGTCGGCGATTACGCCGTACACGAAGTACACGGCATCGGGTACGTCAAAGGCGTAAAGAGAATTACGACGCAGGAAGGCAGTAAAGATTACGTTGCGGTCGAATATCTCGGCGGCGACACGCTGTACGTCGGCGTAGATCAGATGGATAAACTTACCAAGTATATGGGCGGAGGGGAAAAACCGAAACTCAATCGTATAGGCGGTAAGGAATTCGAGCGGATAAAAGAGCGGGTAAAAGCGTCTATATCAGAAATGACGATAGACCTTAAGAAACTCTATAAGGCGAGAAAAGAAAAGAGAGGGTTTGCGTTTTCGGCAGACGACGCTTTTTCGGAAGAATTCGACGAGGCTTTCGAATTCGAGCCGACCGAAGATCAGATTCAATCGATTGCCGAAATTAAAGCCGATATGGAAAGCGAAAAGGTTATGGACAGACTGCTTTGCGGCGACGTCGGATTCGGTAAAACGGAAGTCGCTTTCAGGGCGGCTTTCAAGGCTATAGCCGACGGTAAACAGGTTGCGCTCGTTTGTCCTACGACGATTCTTTGCGAACAACACTATCGGGCGGCTAAAAAAAGATTTGAAAATTTCGGAGTAAGAATAGAATCGCTTAACCGTTTTAAGACTCCTGCGCAACAAAAGAAAATTATTTCCGATTTGGCAGACGGGCAGATAAGTTTCGTTATCGGAACTCACAGATTATTCGGCTCCGACGTAAAATTTCACGATTTGGGGCTTCTCGTACTCGACGAAGAACAGCGGTTCGGCGTCGAGCATAAAGAAAAACTGAAACTCCTTAAAGAAAACGTAGATACGCTCACGATGACCGCGACGCCTATACCGAGGACGCTTCACATGTCGCTTGCGGGCATCAGAGATATAAGCGTTATAAACACACCTCCGAATATAAGAATCCCCGTGCAGACGTACGTGGTTGAAGAGAGCGACGCACTTTTCAAAGACGCGATAACCCGCGAACTCGCAAGAGACGGGCAGGTGCTCGTAATGCACAACCGAGTAGAAACGATTTATAAACTTGCCGACAAATTGAAAACGCTCGTTCCCGAAGCAAAAATCATAGTCGCGCACGGACAGATGGACGCAAAAACACTCGAAGACAGCGTGATGAAATTTTACGACGGCGATTATAACGTTTTAGTCGCGACGACTATTATCGAAAACGGTATCGATTTGCCGAGAGCGAACACGATTATAGTTACCGACAGCGATAAACTCGGTTTGTCTACGCTTTACCAATTGAAAGGCAGGGTAGGCAGAAGTAACGTAATGGCTCACGCTTATTTTACTTTCGACAGAGAGAAAGTAATGTCCGAGGCGGCGTATAAACGACTTTCGGCGTTGACCGAATTCACCGAAATGGGCAGCGGATATAAAATAGCCATGCGAGACCTCGAAATAAGGGGCGCAGGCAACGTAATGGGTAAAGAGCAGCACGGGCATATGGATAAAGTCGGTTACGAACTTTACAATAAATTACTCAAAGAAAGCCTCGGCGAAACGAAAAAAGAGTCGGCCGCCGAACTTGACGTCAATATGGACGCGTATATCCCCGAAGATTATATTTCGACGTCTTCTTCCCGAATGGATTGTTATAAGCAGATAGCGGAAATAACCACGGACGAAGACGACGAAAGAGTTACGCGTTCTCTCGAAGAATATTACGGAAAGATTCCTCGCGAGGTAAGAAATCTGATTTTAATCGCGAAACTTAAGGCTGCGGCGAAAAAGCGAGGAGCGGTTAAGATTGTGGTCGGCGCGAAAAAATCATATATCGAACTCGCCGATATATCCTGCCTGCAAAACGGCGGCTTAATGGACGAGTTGCTTAAACGCAAGGATAAAATATCGTTTGAATTTTCCGCAACTCCAGTTATAGATTTTTCAAAAGTCGGAAACTCGGCGGAAGATAAGGCGAAATATATGCTTGAAACCGTTAAGTAAGTCTTCGTAAAATAAAAAATCAAAAAAATTTAACTCAACCGTCGCAAAAGTCTTGCATTGATTGAAATTATTTAGTATAATGAGCAATATAGCAAACTATTACTATGACTTATTATGTCAACAGGAGATTCCTATGAAGAAACTTACGTTGAAACTCGTTACCGTAATCACCGCCGTCGCTCTGATGATGGGTACGTTGGTTGGTTGCGGACTTTTCGAAGTCAATACCGACAGGGATATGGCTCAGAAAGTCGCTACGGTCTGCATCGATAAAAACGAGGTCGACACAGACGTTATTTATAAAAGAGATATGGTGGCGGGGTATTACTCCTACGGTTACTATTACGTCAACAACTACGGTTACACCAAAGCAAAGACTTACGAGATGATTCTCGACAATCTTATAAGCAACTCTATCGTCGTTCAGAACGCGAAGAAATACCTTGCAACCGACGGCGAGTATTCGAACGAAGATTTGACGCTTTTGAAAAACGAAGGCGTGCTTGCCCTTTTAGCAAAGGACTCCGAAATATCGGCGTTCAACGCGAAGACGAAGTTAAAGGTCGGAAGCGCGGAGTACTATGAAGCGCTCAACTCTTACGTGTTCGATTTGTATAACGGCAAAACGGTTACGGCAAAAGACGCTCCTTTCAGATTCGTATCCACGACGACTGCGCTTAACGCGGTATACACCGCTGTCGCCGCCGTAAATTCGCTCGTCGATTCGTTTATGGACGATACTACCGACGATACTCATAGTCACGACTCGATTTCTTACGACGTGAGATCGACTCCTACTATCAAACAGGACGATACCGATGAAAGAATTAAGGTAAAAACGATATTCCTCGATTCGACCGATAAAAAAGCAGAAAAAATCAAGGCTTACAAAAAAGGCATCGCTCGTCTGGAAGAACTCGGACTTGTAGAAAGCGGCACTACGACTTCTACCGCAAACAAATACGTAATATTGTCGATTCCTTATTTCCGCGACACTATCGAAAGTTCGATCAATTCGAAAATCGTTGAAAATTATCAGGATAAAATCGAAGAAGCCGAAGTTGCCAAAATAAACGGCGCTCTCGACGATCTTTATGCGCAATACGACAATCTCCGTAAAAATCAAGAGGCGCAACTTAACGGTTCCACGATAACCGATCTCGAAACTAAACTCGGATCCGTATCCGAAGATAATTTCGTTATTTATAATAATTGCGTCGGTTACGCTTACGTTTCGCATATTCTTATCGGTTATACCGACGAACAAAAGGAAATTGCCAACGACAACAAGAAAGTAGTGGAATATTACAATAAGGCGAATAACACCGATTTGGCGGTAACTGCCGAAAACGTGCAGAAAGCGGTAGACTACTTCGTGGAAAAGAATATAGTCGCGAAAGATCTTCGTGAAACGTGGGTTAAGTCCGGTTACGGAATCTATAACGCGGACGGGTCGTATTCGTTCAAGAACAAATACGTTTACGATACCGAAAACGCCGAATACACCGTCAACGGTAACACGATTAAACTTTCCGATTATATCGGAAGCGTAGGAGTTCCGTATTATCACGCGGAAGATGAAGACGACGACGGCAACAAGGTTATCTCGCTTCGTTTTAACAACGTCGTTCCGACCGAATTTAATTACGACGGTTTCCGCGAACTGGCAAAACAGGTTCTGGGGGTTTCCGACGCATTATCGATCAACGGAACCGGAAAGGTAACTTCCTTTAATAACGACGTATACGAAAGAGTCGAAGACTTGAAGTACGCTTTCTCGACGGATACGGGTAACTTAGGTAAATATCTCGGCTATTTGTATAGTCCTTACACGTCCGAAAGTCAATACGTCAAGGCGTTCTCGAAAGCCTGTAAGGATATTGTCGCCGAGGGTAAGGGCGCGTACAAAATGTTTGCTTCGCAGGAATACGGTCTTCACGTCGTGATTTGCACCGAACTTGCCAACGAATACGGTCAATACGACAACGCAGCCGCATTTATAGCCGCTTTGGCAGATGAAACGAGTTTTGCGGCGAGATTCAAGAAGGCTAACGAAGACCTTGCCAAATCACAGGCTGTAAATTCGCTTGCCACTAAACTTACGAACGAAGCGAAGAACAACGGAACGAAAGTTAAAAGATATAAAGACGCTTACAAAGATCTTGTAAAATAACGTGAACGTTTCCCGTCGAAGGCTTTCGGCGGGAAATTTATAAAATTTTTGTAATTTAACTTAAAAACGGTTGACGATATTGTTTTTAAGTGATATAATATGCAAGCAAAGTAGAAGTTGACCCTTCTCACCGTAAGATTTATCGAAACGGCGTATAGTAATTCTTTTGATATATAAGGTATTATCGGGGTCGCTACGTTTGCGACCTCGTTTTTTATGCGAGTTAAAATTTAACGGGAAGGTAAACGACTATTAAAGAGCAAACTCAAATCAACTACGATATAAAAGATCGCGAAGTCCGCCTCATCGGCGCAGACGGAAGCCAACTCGGTATCGTTTCTTCTGCGGAAGCGTTAAGGCTTGCCGAGGAACAAAATCTCGATCTTGTAAAAATTGCAGCGCAGGCAAATCCGCCGGTGTGCAAGATTATGGATTATGGCAAATATCGATTCGAAATGCTCAAAAAACAAAAGGAAGCCAGAAAAAACCAGAAAACCGTCGAACTTAAAGAAATCTGGTTATCGATGACTATCGACGTCGGCGACCTCAACGTTAAAGCCCGTCAGGCTCAAAAGTTTTTAGCCGGCGGCAACAAGGTAAAGGTTTCAATCAGGATGAGAGGCAGACAAAACGCTCACTCCAATCTCGGGGTGGACGTTATGAACAGGTTTTACGCACTCGTCG
>USOJ01000042.1 GCA_900556195.1 uncultured Eubacteriales bacterium | reverse complement strand
CGCTTAAACTTAAGTACCTTTTCTACGTAAATACGAGTTTCTTTGAACGGGATAACGGACAAAGTTTTTCCGTCTTTCGAAAAGTTTTCGTCCGACAGCCACGTTATTACGTTGCCCTCGCCCGCGTTATACGCGGCGAGGGCAACTCTTTCGTCGTTGAATTTATCAAACAAATAAGACAGATATTTCGCGCCCACGTAAACGTTGGTTTTCGGGTCGTATAAATCGATTTCCGTTTCGTCGGGACAAATATACTCCGCCGTAGACGGCAATATCTGCATTAAACCTATCGCGCCTTTTGCAGACTTCGCGTTACGGTTAAAACCGCTTTCGACCTTAATTACGGCGTAAACCGTTTCTTCCGTCAAATCGTATTTTTTGCAGGCGGACTCTATAAAATCAGCGTATTTTTTCGGACACACGCCGAAATATATAATCGGAAATGCAAGTAGCGCAATCGTCAGCGTTACCGCACATATCGCGTTAATTATTGATCTTTTCGATAATTTCGTTTGCCTTTTCATATAAAAACCGAGGCGTACCGTTATTCTCCACGAATATAGTATGCCCGTTTTCGGCAAGTTTTGAATAATCGTATTGATTTTTGATTATTTCTTTAACTAATTCTTCGCTTTTATTATCTCTTGAAACTACAGAACTTATCCTTTCGTTTTCGTTTCTGAAAACGACGATAACGCAATCGAAATATTTATCGTATCCGCCTTCGAACAAAAGCGGAACTTCGCAAAACACTACGCCGCAGCAATCGTTTGCTCGCGAGAACATCTCGCTCATTATCGCACCGTGCGTAAAATCATCGAGTTTTTTTCTTTCGGCGGGGTTTCCGAACACCTTTTCGGCAACCGCTTTTCTGTCAAGCGTATATCGACCGTTCAGAAGAACGGGGCGGACGCCTACTGCGTCGCAAATACCCTTGACGAAATATTCGTCTTTCAAGAGGTCCGAATATATTTCGTCCGCGCTGAGCACGGCGTAACCGAGCGACGCGAAATAATCGGTAAGCAAACTCTTTCCGCTGCCTATACCGCCCGTAATCGCAATAAGTTTTTTCATAAATTATTTTGCGTCGAACCAACGAGTTCCGCATTCGGTTTCGACCGTCAACGGCACGGAAAGCGTAACCGCCGACTGCATTTCCTCCACGAGTATGTTTTTAACTTCTTCGACTTCATCCTCCGCGGTATCGACGATCAACTCGTCGTGAACCTGCAGAATAAGTCGGGAACGCAGCCCTTCTTTTTTTATCCGGTTTGCGACTTTAATCATTGCGATTTTAATTACGTCTGCCGCGGTGCCTTGAAGCGGCATATTCATTGCCGCCCTTTCGCCGAAACTGCGTAAATTAAAGTTAGAAGAATTGATTTCGGGTATATATCTTTTTCTTCCGAGCAACGTACTGACGTAACCGTTCTTCCTTGCAAATTCGACGTTGGAATTCATATATTCTTTGACGTGCGGATACGCTTCGAAATACTTTGCTATATATTCTCCCGCTTTTTTCGGCGAAATTTTCAACTGCTCGGATAAACCGTAATCGGAAATTCCGTATATAATGCCGAAATTTACCGCTTTTGCGCTTCGACGCATTTCGGGAGTAACTTGATCTTCGCCGACGCCGAAAACCTGCGAAGCCGTAATTCTGTGAATATCCTTTCCGCTTAAAAACGCGTCGATAAGCGGCTGACATTTACTGAAATGAGCCAATAATCTCAATTCGATCTGAGAATAGTCCGCGCCGACTATTTTACCGTTTTCAAACGAAGAAACGAAAAGTTTTCTTATCTCTTTGCCTTCCTGTTCTCTTACGGGAATATTTTGTAAATTCGGCTCTTTTGACGATAATCTGCCCGTCGTAGTCAGAGTCTGATTAAAGCAGGTGTGGATAAGTCCCGTATCTTCGTCGATAAGCGGTCTGAATCCCTTTATATAGGTTGAATTTAATTTTTGCAGTTGCCTGTATTTAAGAATAAGCGGAACTATAGGATGTTTATCCGCGATTTTTTCAAGCACGTCGGCGCTCGTCGACGGATTGCCTTTCTTTTTGCCGGAAATAAGCCCCAACTTATCATATAGAATTTTACCGAGTTGTTTCGGGCTGTTCGGGTTGACCTTTTCGCCGGCATACTCGTCGATTTTTTCGGCAATGACTGCTATTCGCTTATCGTACTCGTTTGCCATCTCGTTGAGCGTAGCGACGTCGACCTTAAACCCCGATCTTTCCATACTGAAAAGAACGTCAGAAAGCGGGAGTTCGACTTTTTCGTACAAATCGAGCATATTTTCAGTTTTAAGTTTTTCGAAAAGCCTATCGTGGATTTCGTTAAGCGACCAGCCTATTCTGTCTTTATCCAGATCGTAAGCCGCTATAACTTCGGAAAGTTTTTCGTCTTTTCCGCTGAAATCGGCAAGATATTTTTCTATCGCCACGTCGTAGGCGAACGCGTTAAACGCCACTTTGAACTTATTCAATTCGGTACGTAAATCTTTTTTTGCGTATACGATGAAATTCCGTTTATCTTTTTCTACGAGTTTTTCAAGATATCTGACGGCTTCGCCGTACATTATGCCTTTATCGAAAAAATTATCGGTGATATTTATTTTATATTCTTTCTCGCCGTCGTAAACGTTCAGATTATCGCCTAAATTTACGGCAAGTAGTTTGTCTTCGTCGAATTTCGGCAACGAAACAACGTCGTTGACTTCAATAATTTCGGGCAATTCTTTATTCTTTTTTACGGACACGGATATTTCGTCGTCTGCTAAAAAGAGTTCTTCGCGGCGGAGGACGTTTTTGAAGTCGAGGTCGATAAATAATTTTTTAGTCGCCGCTCCGAACGGAAACGAGTAACCCATGTCTTCGTCTTTAACGGGAATATCGAGTTTCACGTTAATCGTGGCAAGCGTCTTTGATAAATAGGCTATATCTTTGGAGTTTTCAACTTTTTCTTTGAGTTTTCCGCTTAATTCGTCGATATGAGAGTAAAGATTTTCAAGACTGCCGTATTTTTCCACGAGGGATAACGCAGTCTTTTCGCCCACGCCCGCAATCCCCGGAATATTATCCGAAGAATCTCCCATCATACTCTTTAAGTCAATAATCTGAATGGGTTCTATACCCGTTTTTTCTTTGAAATTCTCATTTGAATAAATTTCCGTTTCGGTTATTCCGCGGCGGGTGAAATAGACGGAAGTCGTTTCGTCTACCAACTGAAAACTATCCTTATCGCCCGTAATAATTATCGTGTCGCCCTTATAGCGTTTAGCCATACTGCCGATTATATCGTCGGCTTCTATTCCCGCTTGTTCATAACGCGATATGCCCATCGTATCGAGAACTTTTTTCATTAAATCTATTTGCGGACGAAGGTCTTCGGGCATCGGCTTTCTCGTTCCCTTATAATCGGCGTACATTTCGTGTCTGAACGTCGGCTCTTTTCTGTCGAATGCAACCAGAATATACTGCGGCTTAATATCCCCTATAATTCGGACGAGCATATTGACGAACGCGTAAACGGCGTTCGTAGGCGTTCCGTCTTTTGCGGAAAGCGGCGGAGTCGCATAAAATGCGCGATTGATAAGGCTGTTTCCGTCGATCAGTACGAGTTTATTCATAAAATTTCCTTTTCCCGGTTAAATTTTGTTGATTTTTTATAAGCGATATGTTATTATAGTTTGCGTGAGTTGCGTCGGATACGGTTCTCACGACAAAATATGCCGCTGTGGTGGAATTGGCAGACGCGCGGGACTCAAAATCCCGTGGTAGCGATACCGTGTCGGTTCGACCCCGACCAGCGGCACCATAAGAACGAATCGGCTTTCGGCCGGTTCGTTTTTTATTTTGCCCTGCCGGACAAGAATAATACGAACCGAACGTTCTTCAATTTGCGAAGTAAATTTTTAATATATAAATTCTATCGCGGCGTAGCAGTTAAAGTCTTTAAGCGAAAAATTAACCGTTCCGTTTTCATAGATAAACGGCAATTCTTTTCCGTCGGGCCGTAAAACGACTTTGACGGGCTTTTCGGCCTTCAGAGATACGTTTACGCAAGAAATCGTAATTATATCTTCGATAACTTCGACGGAAGTGTTTCCTCCGCCCCTTACGACGGTGTTGGCGTAAACGAGATGAAGCGTCAAACCGTTCCCCTTGCGGTATAACGTAACCTTTCCCGAACTCGGCAAATCCGTTATAACGGTTTTTTTATTATTTAATAAACGCTCTATAAGCGGAGTAATCAGAACTTTTGCAGTCATTCCCCCGTCCGTTGCGTACAACGTAAATAAGTCGGAAGCAACTGCGATTCCGTGTTTGCCGACGGTGATTGCGGGCGAAACTTTGTCGTAATCGCACGGCGTATGGGCATGTGAACAGAAGTTCTTTCCCTCCCGCTTGAAGTAGGGCGATAATTTATCGCAGAGCACTTCTCCGCTTGCCTTTATATTCCAAGACTTTCCGAACACGACGAGCGGCACGCCGTTACCCGCTTTAAGCGGATATTTCGAAACGTAATAGCAAGGAGTCAGGTCGTCTGCGGTTATTTCGGTAAACCCGAGATCTACGCCGCCGTCAATCAAACTTCCGGCAGCCGAACCCTGCGCCAGAATTTTACCGCCGTTATCCGCGTAAATTTTGAATTTTTCGACTTCCGCAGCCGAAAGCGGTCTTGCGGTGGCGATAATAATAAGCGGATATTTTTTATCTATCTCGTCGTCGCCGATCATGTCGAACAAATACTTATCCTCTAAAAGTATTCTCGAAGCGCCCGTTCTTGCGTCCTGATCGGATTCTATCCCGAGCGACGGACTATATAATGCAAGTTCCGGCAGATATTCTCCGCCGCTGTATTTTTGACGTTTTTCAAACCAATTAAAAGTGTTGCCGATCATCTCGTACGTATAATCGTCGAGTTTACCGCTCGGATGAAGTTGATCGCCTACGCTCATGCCCGTTCCGTACGCAAGATCCAACGCGGCTTCGAACCGAAGCGCTTCGGGGTACTTATAGCCGCCGAATTCGCCCCAACTGCGGTGAAATTTGCCCGTCATACCGACCACGTTTTTGTTTTGCCTGCGTAAATACGCAACCATTGCCGGGAAATTATCGTAACCCCAACCGCCCGTCGGCAAAGATTCGAGTTCTATCTGGTCGTTTACGTCGATATACTCCTGCGTGCATATATGGTACGGAACGTTATGTACGATTTGAGTATTCGGACTTACGCTCTTGACTACGGCATTTATCTCTTTGAAGTAACGCATGTTTACTTCGTCGTTTACGATTTGCGCCTGCTTTTCGTCTTTTGGGTCTAAACCCCGTCTTTTCATTTCGGCAAGACAGTTATCGCAATAGCAAGGCCACGTAGAAATAATATCGAAAAATACTCCGTCCGGTTTATATCTTTCGACGACTTCCCGGGTTTGTTCTTTTAATATATCCAGATATTCGCTGTTAAAGCAAAGTCTTCTGAAACCCGTTGCATCCTGATCTTCCCCGTACTTTTCTCTGCGTAGCCATTCGGGGTGTTGACGGGAAATATGTTCGTCTATACCAGCCGAAATATAAATCTTGGCGGACACGCCGGCTTTTTTACAAGCGTCTAATTGTTCGTCCAATAAACTGCCCTGCATACCGGGGTGTACGAAAAACTTACTGCCTTTATAATAAAAACAACCGTGATGACATTTTGCAAAAACGGTTACCGAATTTATTTTGGCGTCTTTAAGAGTTTTCGCGAATTTTTCTTTATCGAATTTTGCCCCGACGTCCGGAATAAGTTCCGACGTGTGAAAATCGAGATGCACGCAACGCGAATCTGCGTTACGGGTTTCATTTAGTCTTGCCATATATTACCGCCTATGCCGATATAACGGAATTATTATATCACTTTTCATAGATTTTGTAAATAGTAAAATATGCGTATAAATAAAATTACCGCCCGAACGAGTGTCAAACCCGTTCGGGCGGTAAAATAATCGTTACTAACGACTTAAAGATACGTATTACGCACCCGCTTTAAGCGTTCCGCGAAGTTCGGTGCAATATACTTTTGCTCCCGTTGCCGCTTTTTCTAACTTAAACAAATCGCCCGCTCCCCATAAAATACCGGAAAGCGAATTATCCTGATATCCGCTGTGAATTCCGTTAAGGTTTTCCTTAGTAGCTATCACGTGTCCGCCTTCGTCGGCAACGATTACCGTCCAAGTATTATCTGCGGTTTGAGTCAACGTATAATACATCAACGAACCCATATATTCTTTATAAATGTTTATGTTGTTTGCAACGTATACGTATGCCTTATCTACCATTACGGCAAATCTCAATCCACTGTAATTCGTCAAAGAAACGTTAGACAACGTCTTTGCTGGATAGGAAAATTCACTGCTCGCCGCTTCACTTTCATAAACTTCGGCAAAACCCGTAACTTTCAAATTATCCATACTTATTTGCGTAATGCCGCCGACAGCCGTTCCGTCGCCGAATACGTTCGTTTCGCTTACCTTAACGTCGGTTATCGCCGAGCCGATTCTGTCGGGAAGTCTCGTGGCGCGAATTTCGGTAGCCCAAGTCGTAAGCGTAGTCCCCGTAGAATCCGCGCAGTGAGATACGATTCCGTAATATCTCGATCCGTATAAAATATCGTTTAACGAATCCGCCACGTACAATCCGTCATTTCTCGGCGCTGTATAATTCTTCTCGTCAAGAAGTATATCTCCGTTTGCCGTTTTTATGACTATATCCCAACTATGATCGCCGCCGTTGCTAAGAGTAACGAATACCCATTCGTTGCCCGTGTATTCGGTTGCGGACTTGTTCGGCTTTTCCAAACGAATATATCCGTCGGTTTTCATTGCAAAGTATACGGTTTTATAGTTTGCAAGACTTAACCTGTTATACGCCATAGATACGCCGAGAGATTTTACGGTTTCGGTGTCGCTGACTTTAATCGAGCCTTTTGCGTCGGTCGTCTTATAAACGACGGTAAAACCTTCCGGTGCTTCGGTTGCCTCATCGCGAACGGCTGTTACGTTATCGCCGCGAACGGCATCATTAACGTTCAATGCAGAAATCGCTACCATAACGCCGTTATCCATATTTATCGCGATTTCGCAATCTTCGAGTATTTCAACGTCTTCGTCGTTTTCGGAATCAACGTCGTAATTGACGGACAATACCTTTCTATCCGTATTTTTACCGGCTTGTGCTACCGCCTCGTCTATTTGCACCTGCGTTAAGACCGAACCGTAGTTTATGTTCAACGAATGAATTTCAACGCCGTCAACGATGAACAATACCGCAACTTGCGGAAC
>USOJ01000041.1 GCA_900556195.1 uncultured Eubacteriales bacterium | reverse complement strand
ACTTCGACCTTGCCTTCCACGGGCTGCAAAAGCCCGTTGATAAGCCGCGACAGCGTAGATTTACCGCTGCCGTTAGAGCCGATAAGCGACACGAACTCGCCCTTTTCGATAGCGAGCGACAATCCGCAAAGCACCTTGCGAACGGGCTCGCCCTCCCTTTGAGGGTACGCGAAAGATAAGTTTTCGATATTAACCGCATTCATACCGATTATTCTACCACAAAAGCCTTTTTTTTGCAATAAAATAAGACTGCTATAAAAAGCAGTCTTACCTTTTATTTATATTTCGTTTATTTTCGCAGGTCGGCGAAGAGTTTTTTGAAGGTTTTGTTAAGCGGGTTATACTCGTAAATACATCCGCCGACTACCGACGCCGAAAAATCTTCGTGCAAGGTGGTAAGTATAGGCTCGCAAAAATTGTTCACGAGGTCTTTCGCGACGCTTTCTTCGGTTTCGCCTTTGGCGGCGACGTTACTATACACCCCGTCTTCGTTAAGCGCGTGTACCGCGCCGAACAGGCAGCCTACGACCCCTAAATATATGGCAAGATTGAACACAAGCCCCAATACGTTATCGACTATCTTCACCCATTTTATCTTTTTGATGCAGGTAAGCACGGGCGAGAAAAACAGCGACACGATCAATTTTACAAGGTAATACGTTATGACGTAGCCGAGTACGAAAAACAGCAGTCCGAACGGCAGATAAGCGATAAGTTTCGCGACGAAACGATATTGCGCGTCGTTAAGTATCGCCGCCGCGTCGGAAGACGCTTCGCCGAAAAATTTCCGCACGCCGTCCGACATATAGCCGAGCCAACCCTGACTGTCCATAAGCATATAGACGCCGAAAGCGAGAGCCGCCCCGCCGCCGAGCGCGATCAGAGTACGCAAAATGCCGAACACGAAATTACGGGAAAACCCGAATTTCACGCTAGCCCAGATTACGCATATTAAGATGGCAAGTAAAAATATATCGACTAAAAAAAACATAACTTTTTCTCGTTTCTCCGTTTATATTCTACCACCGTCGCGGCGATTTGTCAACGCTTTTGCCTTTTTAACGATTATTTTTGGGGTTTATAGCCGTCTTTAAGCGACACTATCTCGGATAAAACGAGTTTTCCGTTTTCGGTGAGTTTCTTATAGTAGCCTTTGCGCATAAGTTGGAAACTCGTTCCGTCGTTGACTTCCGCGAGATATTTTTCGGCTTTGCCGTTATAGACGTGTACGCTGTCGTAATTCATGCGTTCCGAAAAATCCTGACCGGGGTACGCCGCGTCTTTAAGCAGATAATCGTATTTTCTTATCTCGCAATCGACCGCGTCGTTCGCGTTTACCCAGTGGATAACGCCCTTTACTTTTATGCCGCTCGTGTCGTTTCCGCTTCTCGATTCGGGAACGTAAGAACATTTAAGTTCTTTAACTTCTCCGTCTTCGCCAAGAACGACTTCGTCGCACTTTATGATATATGCGTTTTTAAGTCTTACGTAACCGCCCTCTTTAAGACGGAAATACTTCGGCGGCGGGTCGAGCGAGAAATCTTCTTTATCGATATAGATATGCTTCGAAACGGTTATCTTTCTCGCACCCGCGGCTTCGTCGTTGGGGTTGATTTCGAAATTCTCTTCTTCGTTACCGTCGGGGAAGTTCGTCAAGGTAACTTTAAGCGGTTCGAACACCGCCATAGCCCTTTCGGCGTGAAGATTGAGATAATCTCTTATGAAGTGTTCGAAATAACCTACTTCTATTTCGGAATTGGCTTTCGCCACGCCTATCGCTTCGCAGAAGTTTTTAAGAGCCTGCGCGGGAACGCCCCTTGCGCGAAGCCCGGTTAAAGTGGGCATACGCGGATCGTCCCACCCCGTAACCGCCTTGTCTTCGACGAGTTTTTTAAGGTAACGCTTACTCATAACCGTGTTGGTTATATTGAGCCTTGCGAACTCTATCTGTCTGGGTTTATGTTCTACGCCCGTGTTCTCGATGACCCAGTTATAAAGCGGTCTGTGGTCTTCGAATTCGAGCGTGCAGAGCGAATAGGTTACGCCCTGCATGGAATCGCATATGGGGTGAGCGAAATCGTACATGGGATAAATGCACCACTTGTCGCCCGTTCTGTGGTGAGTCGCGCGGAGCACTCTGTAAATTACGGGGTCGCGCATATTTATGTTAGGCGAAGCCATATCGATTTTGGCGCGGAGCGTCTTTTCGCCGTCCTTGAATTCGCCGTTCTTCATCCCCTCGAAAAGCCGAAGGTTTTCTTCTACGCTTCTGTTTCTCCACGGGCTTTCTTTACCGGGTTCGGTAAGCGTTCCGCGGTTAGCCGAAATCTCTTCCGCCGACCAGTCGCAGACGAAAGCCTTTCCGTCTTTGATGAGTTTTATCGCCCTTTGGTAAATCTCGTCGAAAAAGTCGGACGCGTAGTGAATTTCGTACCATTTAAAGCCGAGCCATTCGATATCCGCCTTAATCGCTTCGACGTACTCGGTCTTTTCTTTCGACGGGTTGGTATCGTCGAAAAACAGATTGCACATGCCGCCGTATTTTTCGGCGGTGCCGAAGTTAAGGCACAGCGATTTTGCGTGCCCGACGTGCAGATAGCCGTTCGGTTCGGGCGGGAAACGGGTATGCACTACCGTGTTCACGCCTTCGGCAAGTTCTTCGTTAATGATATCTTCGATAAAGTTATTCGCTTCCATAATAACAGCCTTCGTATATTGATTGAATACATTTTAGCACACAAAGCGAAAATTTACAATAATTTTATGCGGCTTTATATAATTAAATTATAATACTTGACTTATTTCGCCAAACGGGTTAAAATAATTAGCGAAATCTTTGCGAAAAACCATTCGCAACCAAACGGAGATTATTTTTATGGAAGAAAAAAGAGCCGTAACTATGGACAAACTCGTAAACCTCTGCAAACAACGCGGAATCATCTTCGCGGGCAGTGATATTTACGGCGGCATGGGCAACACCTGGGACTACGGTCCGATAGGCGTTGAAATAAAGAACAACATCAAACGCAGTTGGTGGAAGAGATTCGTTCAGGAAGGCGAAAACTCCTTCGGCGTGGACGCGGCTATACTTATGAACAGCAGAGTATGGGAAGCCTCGGGACACACCACGAGTTTCTCCGACCCCAAAATGGACTGCAAGGAATGTAAAACCCGCGAACGCGCGGACAACCTTATCGAAGCGCACTCGCACGGCAAGGTCAACCCCGACACGATGACGTACGAAGAAATGGAAGCGTACATCAACGAACATCAGGTTAAATGCCCGATTTGCGGCAAATTCAACTGGACGCCTATCAGAAACTTCAACCTTATGTTCGAAACTTCGAGAGGCGTTACAGACGCGAATCAGAACAAGATTTATCTTCGCCCCGAAACGGCGCAGGGAGAATTCGTAAACTTCCAGAACGTTCAGCGCAGTATGCGCGCCAAAATTCCTTTCGGCATAGCGCAGATAGGTAAGGCGTTCAGAAACGAAATCACGCCCGGCAACTTCATTTTCAGAACTATCGAATTCGAGCAGATGGAACATCAATGGTTCTGCAAAGAAGGCACCGACCTCGAATATTACGAACAATACAAAAAAGCGGCTTGGGATTATCTCGTTTCGCTCGGATTCAACCCCGAACATCTCCGCTATAAAGACCACGACAAACTCGCGCACTACGCAAAATGCGCATGCGACATTCAGTATCTCTTCCCGATGGGCTGGTCGGAACTCAACGGTATTCACAACCGTACCAACTACGATCTTTCCCGCCATCAGGAATATTCGGGCAAGAGTATGCAATACGTCGACCCGATCACGAACGAGAAATATATCCCATACGATATCGAGTATTCTATCGGCGCGGACAGACTTATGCTTGCGGTTTTATCCGAAGCCTACGACGAAGAAACGCTCGAAAACGGCGAAACCCGCGTAGTAATGCGTTTCCACCCCGCTCTCGCCGCCTACAAAGTAGCGGTTCTTCCGTTACAGAAAAAGGAAATGGGCGAAAAGGCAAAAGAGGTCTATAAGACGCTTAGCAAGCGCTTTATGTGTACTTACGACGACGCCGGCTCTATCGGAAAACGCTATCGCCGTCAGGACGAAATCGGCACGCCTTTCTGCGTAACCGTCGATTTCGACACTTTAAGCGACGACACCGTTACGCTCCGCGACCGCGACACTATGGAACAAATCCGTCTTCCGATTTCCGAACTCGTTTCTTACGTAACCGAAAAAATCACTCTTTGATACAAAATTTCATAGATTAACGCAAGCCCGCGAAACGGATCAATCGTTTCGCGGGCTTGTCGTTTATATCTCGTCGATTTTTGTTTTGATAGCCTGCCGCAAAAATACAGCCGAAACTATACAGGTCAGAACTTCCGCAATCGGAAAAGTCCACCATACTACGTTTATTACGTCTGCCGAAAGCGTAAACAGATACGCCACGGGGAAAGCAAACGCTACGAGCCGTAAAAACGCGGTGATAAGAGGCTTTACGGCGTAGCCGAGAGCCTGCAACACCCCCTGAACGGCAACGTTGAACCCCATAAACACAAAACTTAAACTCGCAATTCTCGTCGCTTTGGCGCACACGTCCACGAGAACCGACGAACTTCCGCCCGACAATGCGAAGAGTTTCGACAGCGGAACGGCGATTATTTCGAACAGCACCGTTATGATAAGCGTAGTTATAAGCGTGTCGATAATTCCGTATTTCACGCAGGCAAGCGAACGCTTTTTATCTTTCATTCCGTAGTTGAACGACAACACGGTGATAATGGTATTCGATAACCCGAAAGCCGAAAATAAGGCGATTTGCTGAATTTTATAATATATGCCGAACGAGCCTACGAGTACCGTCGAATCTGCGTTCGCCGCGCCCAAAATCGCGTTCATACCCGCCATCATAACGGACAAAAGAGCCTGCATCAACGCCGCGGATATACCTATTTTATACACGGCTTTTATAATAGCCCAACACGGTCTGATATGTTTAGGGTGTCCGCATATTTCCTTGTTAAGGCAATAATGCAACGCCATTGCGATAAAAAGCGAAACGAACTGCCCGATGATAGTCGCCCACGCCGCGCCTTCTACGCCTAACCCCAACGGGAATATAAAAACGTAGTCCAAAACGATATTCGTTACCGCGCCCGAAATCTGCGCAATCGTAGAAAACATAGTTTTGCCCGTGGCTTGCAAAAACCTTTCGTATACCGCAAAACCTATCGAACCGAGAGAAAAACAAACGCAGATACGAAGGTACGCCGCGCCCATTTTTATAACGTCGGCATTCGTTGAAAACAACCCGATAAACCAATCGGACAAAAATAATCCGAAAAGTAAAAAGACGGCGTATATAATCAAACATAAAAATATGCCGTTGCCCGCTACGGCGTTGACTTTTTCGGTATTGCGTTCGCCCAGATTTTTCGATAAAAGAGCGTTAAGCCCTACGCCCGTACCTACGCTTACGGCGATAATCATAATCTGAACTGGAAACGCAAACGTGAGAGCCTCGTTGGCAAGCGCGCCCGAACCCTGCATATTCGCTACGAATACGCTGTCGACCACGTTATAAAGGGCTTGCAGAACCATTGAAATAATCATGGGTAAACCAAGTTTCCAAAAGAGTTTTTTGACAGAGTCCGTCGCCATTTTGTTTTGTCGTACTTCTTCCATAATTCACCTTTAATCCGAATTAAAAAAAGCCAAAAAAAAATTGCGCAAATCCGAGAAAATCGGATTTACGCATATTTTTGCAACTCATTTTCGTTTGAAATTATAACTTATTTTTGCGGAAAAAGCAAGTTTTTTTTCGCCGCTTTAAGAAGAAAAAAAATCATAAAACGCAATATCTTAAATCGTATATTTGTACACTTCCGATTTTTTAAGACCGCGTTCTTTCGCCACCTTTTTTACGGCTTCCATTTTAGTTAATCCGTCGGCGACGTAAAGGTCTATCTGCTCTTCTATCGAAAGCGTATTAAGCGGATTTTCCTGCGTTTTACCGCCCTCTACGACGATGACGTATTCGCCGCGCGGTTCTTCTTCGGAGGTCCCCTGCGACAATTTAATTCTCTCTACGCTTTCGTGAATTTTGGTTATCTCTTTTACTATAGCCGCTTCGCGGTCGCCTAAAATTTCACACAGTCTGCTTATCGTCTTTTTTAGGTCGTGCGGCGCGCTGTAAAAAATCAGCGTAGACGGCAAATTTATATAAGGCTCAAGCAATTTTTCCGCTTCGTCCTTCTTTTCGGGCAGAAAGCCTATAAACGAAAACCTATCCGAATCGAGCCCCGAAAGAAGAAGCGCGGAAGTGAACGCCGTAGCGCCCGGAACGACCGTATAGGCGATTCCCCTTGCGTGGAGTTCTTTCGCAAGCGCGTTGCCCGGATCGGAAACGAGCGGCGTACCCGCGTCCGAAATAACGGCTATGTTAAGCCCGTCTTCTATCATGGCGATTATCTTTTCGCACTCGGTTTTTTCGTTGAATTTATGATACGCCACGAGGCGTTTTTTTATATCGTAACGGTTTAAGAGTTTAAGCGAAGTGCGCGTGTCTTCGCAGGCGATTACGTCTACCGAAGAAAGCACTTCGACCGCTCTGTACGATATATCTTTTAAGTTGCCTATCGGCGTTGAAACGAAGTATAACATTTTACTCCTTTTGTCTTACTGTCGGCGTAAGCCGGTTGTTTATAGGCGGCAAAACCGTAAACTTGCGTCTGACGCCCTTTACCCCCTCAACCATAAACAAATACGGCTCGACGGAGTTCCCCGTATAGACGAATTGCAGTTTACACGGCTCTAACCCCGCGCTCCGCATTTCGGCGAAAACGTCGGTAAACCGCTCTATACGCTGGCATACGCAAAATCTTCCGCCGTGGCAAAGCAACCTTTTAGCCGCCGAAACTATTTCGGGGAAAGTAACCGTCAATTCGTGGCGGGCGATCGCAACGCTTTTTATCGGGTTCGTTTCGCCGGAACCCGCTTTTTTATATGGAGGATTGCATAAAACCAGCGAATATCTTCCGTTTTCGCCCGTCGGCAATTCCTGCAAAGGGATATTATCGACCGTAAATACGGATTGCAGTCCGTTATATTCTACGCTTCTTCGGCACAAGTCGGTAAGTTCGGGTTGAATTTCGACTTCTTTTACCGACTTTAAGTCTTTATGCAAAGCGTAAAAATGCAGACCCACTATGCCCGACCCCGCGCACAGATCGATTACCTTATCGCCCTTTTTGAAAGAAGCGAATTTAGATAAGAGAACCGCGTCGCTCGAAAAGCGGTAAAGGTCTTTGCTCTGTATAATTTTAAGCCCGTCGATTAAAAGGTCTTCGAGCGTTTCGTTTTCTTTTAATTCCGTCATATATCCCTTTTAGCGAATAACGGGCTACGGAAAAGGGCTGCCGCACGGTATTCGTGCGG
>USOJ01000040.1 GCA_900556195.1 uncultured Eubacteriales bacterium | reverse complement strand
GAAAATCGAAAGATTTTCCGCCCCGCGGTTTTTTTTGCCGGTTACGTTGCTTATTCTCAATAATGAAGGCTAAGACCGAATTATAAGTTTTCGGCAAGATCTACTATCTTGCGTAAGCGGTGATTTAAGCAACTCTTCGATATTCCTAAAATTTCGGCAAGTTCGACCAAAGTGCTGCCCTTGTTTTTTATTCTTGCTTCCGCCACCGTTTTTAAGGGCAGGGGGAGCGAAGTCAAGCCTATCGCTTCGTTGATTTTTTCGATTGCGCGTATCTGTTTTACCGACGCGTCGATTTGCTTGCTCATGTTGGACATTTCGCAGTTGAGTTGTCGGTTATAGTTATTGTTCATATCCTTTTCGACGGTAAGTTCGGCAAGTTTCAGAACGGCTTTCTGCGCGCCGAGCAGGGCGAGAAAATCCGAAATTTCGTCGCGGGTTTTAAGGTACACTATGAATGCTTCTTTGCGTTGAATAAGTTTGGGCAGAAAGTATAGTTCGCTTAAAATTTCGCATACGTCGGTTGCGGATACGTAATCGCCGAACACGAATTCGAGATGATAGCCCGTAGAAGAACTTCCGTCGCTTTTAGGCAAAGTCGCGCTGCCGCCGCCCGAAAACGCGCCGCGAAGATACGCCGTTTTTTCTTCGTCGCTTTCTATAAGACTCCATTTAACGCCGAATTTCAGTTTAACGCCCTCGCCGTCGACTTCGATGATTCCGAGGTCTTCTAAAATTTCGGTAGCGTCCTCGGCGTAACGGACTTTTATCCGTTTGCCGCGTTTGCTCTTTTCTTCCGAGATTTCAAGCGGCAGAGAATATACGTCGGCGAAGTATTTTACGAACGCGTTCGCTCCGAACGAATTATCGGTAGAAATTTCGAAGCCGATTTTTCCGCCGTTGACGGAAAGCGTACCCGCGGAACGCAGAAACGCCGAAGCGAACGCTTTCTTTTCGCCGTCGGTGTTTTCTTTTCCGCAGAGTATTTCTTTTTTGACTTCTTCGGAGTAATTCATTGATAATCGCCTTATCGTCGGAGTTATTAAGGTTTTGAGATTGATAAAATAAAATTGCCGCTACGGTATTTATTCCGCGGTAAACCACCTTTCGGGGCGACGCGCGGACTTGATATTATATCGTTAAATCAAAGCAAAGTGTTTTTACACTCGATGCCGTGTTCTTTTTTGTATTTCGTAAAACGCAAATCGGGGAGTTTTCCGTCGATATTGTCTATACGGTCGAGCGGGAAATCCACTCTTTTGAAAAGTTTTTCCGCCAGGGCGTTGTCGCCTATGCGGTCTACCGAGTGCGCGTCGCTGTCGACCACGAATCTTACGCCCGTGTCGATAACTTTGCGCCATTCTTCGTCGGAAAGGTGAGTTTTTTTAGTGTTTATCTCGATATACGTGCCGTAATCGGCGCATACTTTCGCGATTTCGACGGGGTCGCAATAACACAGATACCCTACGTGGGTAAGAACGTCTATCGGGTTGTTTTTTACGGCGTTTACGTAGCAGCGCGTGTTGTAGTCTACGAGCCGTTTGCTCGGCGGACTTTTAAGCACCGAACGGAATACGTTTCCGCAAAGTAAATGTACGAAATCGCCTAAACTCTTGTAAAAGATAAATCTATGTACGCCCGCTAAAATAAGATCTAACTTCGGGTAGTCTTTTTCGACTACGTCTATAGAGCCGCACTCGCCGCGTAAGTTGGATTCTATGCCGAGCAGAATTTTTTCGCCCGTTTTTTCTTCCGCCGCAACGCAGTCGGCGCGCATCCGGTCGAGTTTTTTTCTGCGCATACCGAAAGCGGGATGAGAAAATCCGTGATCGGTTATTCCTATCCCGTATAATCCTTTTTCTTTTGCCGAAACGGCGTTTTCTTCCACGGTGCCTTTGCCGTGGCTGTACACGGTGTGGGTGTGGAGATCAAAAGTAATATTCATCTTCGAATCTTCCTATGTAAACCAATTCCTCTTTCAACTTAACGCCCGATTTTTCGAATACGATCTTTTTGACCGAGCGTATAAGCGAATATATATCCTTGCTTTTGCAATTCTCGTCCGCTAAAATGAAGTTCGCGTGTTTTTCGGACACTCTCGCTCCGCCGACGCGGAATCCTTTGAGATTGCAACTTTCTATCTGTTTGCCCGCGTAGTAGCCGTCGTTTAAGAAAACGCTTCCGCACGACCTGCCTTTCGGCTGTTTGTTGCGCCGCAGATTTTTGTAGTATTCAATTTTGCTTTCCGACTGTTCGTATTCGGCGTTGTCTAAATTAAACGCCACTTTAATTATCGGTTCGCCGTTTTTTCTGAACAGACTTTCGCGGTAGGCGAACCCGCATTTTTTGGCGGGATAAACGCCTTTTGTCGTTACCACGTAACTTATTCTGTCTGCGACGGATTTACCGAAACAACCTGCGTTCATTGCGGTAACGCCGCCGATAGTAGCGGGGATTCCGCTTAAAAATTCTATGCCGCCGAGGCTGCTGTAAAGCGCGAATTTCACTACGTCGGCGACCTTTTCGCCGGATAAAGCGGTCAATATCCGTCCGCACAAAGACAAGCCTTTGAGTTTCTCGGTTGAAATTATCGCTCCGCGATACCCTTCGTCCGACACGAGTACGTTCGAGCCGTTGCCTAAAACGAAGTAGGGCGCATCGGCGGCTTTAAGGTCGTTTACGAGCGATATAATCGTTTTTTCGTCGGTCGGCGTAAAATACCAATCGGCTTTTCCGCCCGTTCCGTAAGCGCACCTGCGGCTTAAATCCTCGTCTGTTTTGCATACGAAAGAGTACTTTTCGGCTACGGTTTTCAATCCGTCGATATCGGGCATCTTATTTTCTCCTATTTTACAATAAATTATTCTTAATTACAAGCGTTTGAGGGCGATAGCAAAGAGTTTTCAAACGAATAACACTTTTCTTTCAAAGCGGAAGAATTTTGCAAATCTTCTTTCAGGGTTTCAAGGTTTAAGAGCGATATAAAAGGGCTTATCGTCTTTTCGTTTTTCGACGCGTCGTAACTTTGCAGGGGCGAGTCGGTTAAAGAAAAGTAACGGGGAATCATATACAGCGACGATATTTTTTTCGCCGTCTTTTCGCTTAAAAGATATTCCGCGAAGGCTTTCGCCGTCGGAAGTTTGTCTTCGTCGTCGGTGGTTATCGCTACGTATTGATACAAATCGTTATATTTTTCGAGCGGGGTCGCGGTATAGGCGAAATTTTTCACCGTGAAGCGGCGGATATCGCGTTGCGTGCCGAGCATAGCGTCGGTATTGCCCGAAATCAGTTTAAGATACGCGTCGGTAGATTTTACCGTTTCGATATTCTCGTACTTTACGCCCGTAAGATTCGCCGCGCCGAGCGGAAGATTTTTTCCGCCGTCCGAAATCGTAAGAGTTTTTATCGGGGTTTCGTCGCCGCTTTTGCGGAATAGAAAATATCCGCCCTGCGCCCACACGAACGCCCGACTTTTTACTTTTTCGCCCGCGACGGTCAGGGTAACCCGTTTTGCCATCGGAACTACGAAGTCCGCGCCGATTCCGAAAGACACGAGGTCGGGCTTTTCGCCTTTTTTCAAAGATTCTTTCGCGCTTTCGATCGTATGCGTTTTAACGAGTACGTGCCGACCTTTTTTGCCGAATTCCACGGCGCGCCCGGTGATGAAATCCCCGCGCGAGCCGACTCCGCCCTCGAAAGTTTCTACGTGCCACAGGGTCAATATTCGTTCGTGTTCGGTGGGTTTAAGCGGAAAATCGTTATCCGTCCGCGTTTTTTTCGCCGCGACGAGCGGCGTAAACGCAAGAACGAAAACGAGCGCGAGATACGCCGCCGCTTTTACGGGTTTTATCATATTAGAGTATATGATTCCGATTTTCGTTTTAACACGGCGGCGTAAATTTTATTTTGACTTGAAAAACGCTTTATTTAATGCGAAAAATGTGCTAAAATGGCTTCAATAAACTAATCAGGACGTTTTTTGATATGGGTAACGTAATTTTGACGGGCGACCGTCCGACGGGCAGACTTCACGTCGGACACTACGTAGGCTCGCTTAAAAGAAGAGTGGAAATACAGAACGGCGGCGATTACGATAAAATGTTCGTTATGATCGCCGACGCGCAGGCTTTGACCGACAACGCCGAAAATCCCGAAAAGGTAAGACAGAATATTATAGAGGTAACGCTCGATTATCTTTCGTGCGGTCTTTCACCCGATAAAACGACTATGTTCATACAGTCGCAGGTTCCCGAACTTACCGAACTTTCGTTTTACTATATGAACCTCGTAACCGTTTCGCGTCTGCAACGCAACCCGACGGTTAAAAACGAAATTCAGATGCGTAACTTCGAAACGAGTATTCCCGTCGGATTTTTTACTTATCCCATAAGTCAGGCGGCGGATATAACGGCGTTCAAGGCTAACGTCGTACCGGTAGGAGAAGACCAACTTCCGATGATAGAGCAGACTAACGAAATCGTAAGAAAGTTCAACGCGGTTTACGGCGAAACGCTCGTCGAAGCGAAAGCCGTTTTGCCGACCAATAAGGTTTGTTTAAGATTGCCCGGCACGGACGGAAAAGCCAAAATGAGCAAGTCGCTCGGCAACTGCATTTATCTTTCCGATACCGCCGACGAAGTTAAACAAAAGGTCATGAGCATGTTCACCGACCCCGACCATATAAAGGTTACAGACCCCGGTAAACTCGAAGGCAACGCGGTGTTCACTTATCTCGACGCGTTCGCCACCGACGAACACTTCAAGGCGTTTTTGCCCGATTACGAAAATCTCGACGCGTTAAAGGCGCATTATACCCGCGGCGGCTTGGGCGACATGAAAGTAAAACGCTTCTTGAACGAAGTGTTGCAAGCAACGTTAGAGCCGATACGGGCAAGAAGAAAAGTTTTCGAACAGGACGTCCCCGCCGTATACGATATGCTCAGAAAGGGGAGCGAAGAAGCCGAAAAAGTGGCGTATAAGACGCTTAACGAAGTAAAGTCGGCGATGAGAATAAACTATTTCTCCGACGAAGAACTCATAAGAACTCAAACCGAAAAATACAGACGCGGATAATAAAATGGGTAAAAAAAGATACGAAGACGAATTTGACGGACTTGAAGATTTCGACGAAGTTCCGCTCGAATACTCCGACGAAGAAACCGAAAAGATTTTAGACGAAGAGGGCGCTCTGGACGGAACGATGGAAGAAGTAAAAAAAATCGCGAAGCCGAAACAACGTAAAAAAAAAGCCTTTGAACTGACTCCGCCCGCCGATCTCGAAGATATCGTCGATTATCTGTGCGCGAGAAGACGAAAAAGACTCCGCTACGATATAAACGACGGACTTTTTTACGCGGAATTTGCCGTAGAGGGTACGGACGGGAAAAATTACGAGGGAATTAAAATTTCCAGAATAATCGACGCGGAAATCAAAGAGGGAGTAAAAAAAGGTCGTATCGCGAAGTACGACGGACTTAAAGGCAAAGAATTAAAAGAAGAATACGCGGGCGACCGCGCTTACGAATACGCGGGGCAGGAACTGTGCCGCGGCGGGTTGTTGCTTAACGGCGAAACGATAGAAGTTTACGTTTTCGACTGGGATATCCGCGCCTTTCACCACGTGGGATATATAAGCGGCGAAAAAGCGGAAGAATTGAAGCCGTATCTCGAAGATAGCGAAAAATACACTTACGACGTAAACCTTTCGCTTACGGGCGGACGGTATAAAAAAATAGTTGCCGACGAAAACGGAAAGTTGTCTTTTGAAAAGGGCGACGACGGCGCGATAGGGCTTTATCTCGACGTAACCGTATTAAACAGAATAGATTGATTTTAAGCCGGGCGAAAGCGCCCGGCTTTTTTTATATCGTCTGCAAGGGTATATATATATTTACCGTCATCGCGTACGTCGTTGCGGGGATTGCTTCTCTTCGTTCTAAGCGACGGGTTTTTATCGCGTTATTCTTCCGAAATGAATAAAAATCAGAAAATAAACGTAAATTCCGTGCCTTCGTCTATGGCGGTGTTTACCGAAATTTTAACGCCTAAAACTTCGGCGATTTTCTTTACGGTCGCAAGCCCTAATCCGTTGCCGCCTTTTTGGCGCGACTTATCCCCGCGATAATAGCGGTCGAACATTCTGCGTTTGGTTTCGTCGTCCATACCGATTCCGTCGTCTTTTATCGTAAGAAAAACTCCGTCCGCCGTCTTGCCGTCCGTAACCGTGATTTTTCCGTTTTCGGGAGTGTATTTGACGGCGTTTTCCATTACGTTGAGTATCATTTGCCCGACGAGTTCGGGGTTAGAAATCACCGTAACTTCGTTTAATTCGGCTTCGACTTCGATATTTTTCGATTCCCACTTGTCTTGCAGAATAAGAATCTCTTTTCTTGCGGTTTCGCTCAACGAAAACTCTTTTTTTTCGACTTCGAGCGAGTTCGCGCCGAGCCTGTCGAGCATGAGCGTGTTCGCGGTGAGTTCAATAAGTCTGTCCGATTCGGAAACGATAAGCGACAGATATTCTTTCTTTTCTTCTTCCGTAATCTCTCCGCCCGCAACGATTTTCGCAAAGCCCTTAATCGAAACTATCGGCGTTTTCAGTTCGTGCGCGAAGTCGTTTATAAAGTCGGTCTGCGTTTTTTCTACGAAGGCGAGTGCGTCGGACAGCCTTTTCATAACGCGTATAATCGGCTCGTATTCGTTTTTCACGTCCGGCATTTCGACCGAATAATTCCCCGCAAGAATTTCGTCGGCGCATTCTTCGATTTTTTCGTCGTCGGACAGGTGTTTTATCGTTCTTACGACGAACGGAGTAAGTCCCGCGAGTATCGCGCACACGCTTATAAAGGCTATAAGCCCGCCACTTGATTTGCCGCCCGAACCCGCCGCGAAAGCAACGCAAATAAGCATAAATAGAGCGGTTATCAATACGCATACGGCGGCGAAGCAGATTTCTTTTACCGCCTTTACGATCGTTCTTTTATTTTTTTTCATAGTTTATCACCGCCTTGTATCCGAGTCCGCGTACGGCTTTTACGTCTACGCTTTCCGACTTCGAAATTTTTTCGCGAAGTCTGTTTATATGCACGTTAAGCGTGTGGTCGTCTTCGAGTTTTTCGCCCCATATTTCGGTTACCAGATCGTTGCGCGTAAAGATTTTTCCGGGGGAAGAAAGCAACTTGAAGAGCAGCAGGAATTCCTTTTGAGTGAGTTCGATTTTTTCGCCGTTTACGGTTACGGACATTGCCGAATAGTCTGCGGTCAGATCCCCCGCTACGATTTTTTGCTCGTAAGCCGTTCCGGATCTGCGAAGCAGGGCGCGTATACGCAAAATCAATTCTTCTTCGTCTACGGGTTTTACGAGATAATCGTCCGCTCCGCTTAAGAATCCGTCGCGTTTGTCGGACGAAAGCGATTTTGCGGTAACTATGATTATCGGCAGATCGTGGTATAAAGAACGCAGTTTTTTGGTCAGCGTATAGCCGTTTTCCTGCGGCAA
>USOJ01000039.1 GCA_900556195.1 uncultured Eubacteriales bacterium | reverse complement strand
CACTAGCCGTTCCGTATCCCGCAACTTTCCGACTGCTTAAAATTTCGCCGTTTTCCGCGACGAAACGCACGCTGCACGTCCATTCTTTTTGTATATAAACGAACTCATCCGATTTTTTTTCGCCCGTTGTCGCATTCGTAACGAGCGTTTTCATTCTGCCGTCTTTAATGGTGTTAAACTCCGAAAACGCGTTCCTGACGTATTCGTATTTCCCGCTGTTGCTGGTCATAACGAGATTGTCTATCACGGCCGTCGCGGACTTCTCATCTTTCGTATAGCACGCAAGCCCGACGGTGTTCGACGACGTAAAAGAGTTTGTTACCGTTAAAACGTTCAGAAAAGAGTTTTCACTTTCGCAAATACCCTTTTTATCGACCGTCCACGCTTCGTTTTTAGCGTCGAACTTAATTCGGTAAGTATATCCGGCATCGAAAACGTCGGTTTCGACGTCCAGGGTTTTGCTTGAAACGACTCCGTCTCCGAAAAGCATATAATCGGTCATTTCGGAAAGTTTGCCGAGTTTTTTCGAATCACCCGCCACTACTCCGAAATATCCGCCCGCGCTTCTCCACTGTAAATCGAACGTAACAGTCGCGTTTCCGTCGCCGACCTGAGTGTAATATTCGGTAAGACATTCTTCGCCCGTAGCGACGATATAAGCGTTAAAATCGTCATCTTCCGCGCTTGCCGCGCTTGCCGTCGTTCCGCCGAACGCGGAAACAATCAACGCAGACGCAAACGCCGCTAAAATAAGTATCTTTTTCATATCGTTTCCTTAAAATGCTTTTGTCGATAAACAGGCTTATCGCAAAATAAGCCTGTTTATTTCTATTCGGATTATCTCGAGAATACTATATCCGCGATGTATCCGCGGGTAACGGTCTTTTTGTTGTTGTCGGCAGCCACACAATATACGTACTGATCTTTCGTAAAATCAATTCTCTCGTCAGTCAGACTAATAATGTGTTCGTAATTTCCCGCAGCGTTTTTCACGCAGTAACTGCTGATCGCGCCGCTTACGTAGTCCGCAATATATTCGCCGCCCGCTTTACAAGGGTACAATCTCGACGTGGTATTGACAAAGTTACCCGTATCCGTATTTTTGTCGCCCTCAAGGTTATTCGCGTAGACGATTGTCATCTTCCTATACCCCTCGGCAATCTTTTTCCGTATAACCTCCCCCGAAATAAGACACCAGAAGTCTTTCGAACCATCCACCGAACTCATCACCCAGCCTTTACCTTCGATATATCGTACGGCCCCGTTATCGCTTGCGCTGCCAAGCAGCCAGCCGGACTTATCCTCTTTCACCTCGGTTTCAAATACTATGTCGGCAATGTAACCGCAAGTAACTTTTTTGCCGTCTGCATCCGTATTGCAACATAAAACGTCTATATCTCTCGTGAAGTCGTAGTTTGCGTCGGTGAGATTTACGTAATGTTCATAATATTTCACGCCGTCTTTTTCAACTTCGGTACAATAATCGGCGATAGTTCCGCTCACATAGTTGTAATCGCAACTTCCGGTTCCCTTCGATATGGGGCAGATCATCGATGCGGTATTCGTGAATTTACCGACGTTCGGGTTATCCACGCCGTCAAATCCATTCGCGTAGACGATAGTCATCTTCGTATAGCCTTCGGCAATTTTCTTCTGAATAATTTCGCTCGGAATTATGCTCCAGAACTGGTTCTGAGCCCCGCCGTCCGTAACGTCTTTCATTACCCAGCCTTTATCTTCGATATAATCGACGGCGCCCCAATAATTGCCGTTGCCGACAACCCAGCCCGATCTGTCTTCATAGCCGAACTCGGTCACCATAATTTCCAAAGGATATTCGTTGGTGCGTTCGGTGTAAATATAAATATCTCTGCCCGCATATATATTCAAATCGAGCTTGAAATCGATTTTCTTGCCTGCTTTGTAGAAATCAGCCCAATCGTAAAACGCTATCGCCGTTTCCTTGCTCCAAAGGTTAGAAGTATCGTCCGCGGCAACTTTTATCGGTTTATTTTTGCTGTCCTTATCGGCAATTCCGGGAGCAGGATTCTTTGCAATAACAGAAAGAGAACTATAACCCAACTTTTTCAATTCGGTAAGGACATATCCGGGGATTATCGCATAAACATTTCCGCTTTCGGTGGAAGATATAATATATCTGCCGGTTTCCGATTTGGCGGCAACGGTAGCGGTAGCCGTTTGCGGCGTAATGAAACACTCTTTTACGTTCTTGTTACAGTTCGTGCAAACTCCGTTGCCATCGAACGAATGTTCGGCAACGATTTTTTCGGTTTCCGTTTCTCTGCATTCGTCGCAAATTCTTTCTCTTAACCCTTCTTCGGTGCAGGTCGGCTTTTTGAGAATTTTCCATTCACCGAAGTTATGCGCCGTAGTAGCAGGTTCTACGTGTTTGCAGTCGTCCGCTAAACAATGTCTGTCGTGACAAGTAAATTTGTCGGCGTATTTATGCCCCGTTGCAGGAATATCGCTTTTGTCGGTTTCTCCGCAACCGCACTCGCGCGTTTTGACGCCTTTAAGTTCGCAGGCGGGGTCGCGAACGACCACCCATTCGCCGTATTGATGCTCGGTAGTCGCAACACTCTTGTCCCCGCAAACCGTACATACCCTGTCATGGCAGGTAAATTCATCCGCGTAAACGTGTTCCGTCGTCGCTTTTTTCACGTAATTACACCCTTTTACGATGCAATGTCTGTCGTTACAGGTAAACTCGTCGGCGAATTTATGCGTGTGCCCGGCATCGGAAGCGTTACACCCCGAAATAATGCTCGCCGCGCATAAAACGACGATAGCCGTCAACAATACAAAAATTTTTTTCATTTTCTCCTCCTCAAGTCCTATTGTTAACAATACGACTTTTTGTTGTTCTTCTTTTTTCATTTTAGCATTTACTTTTTCCGGTGTCAATATATAATTTTTGTAAAAAAGTGTTCTCTGTTTGTTTTTCATTGACTTTTTCACGAACACAATATATACTGATAAAAAGGAGTTAAAATGGAAATTTTAGATATTTACGACTTGCCGTTTAGTACAAAGTTGACTTCGTCAGACGATCAGCACGTTCATTCGCATAAGTTTTACGAATGTTTTTACGTTAACGAAGGTAATATTTATCACGAAGCCGAAGGAAAATCGATTTTGTTGAAAACCGGAGACGCCGTTATTATTGCGCCGTATCACGCTCATAATTTCAAAAGAATCCCGGGGCAAAGTTGTATTCACAGGGACAATATGATCTCCGCCGATATTTTCGAAAAGTGCTGTAACTTAATCGATCCGGGAATAATAGATAGATTAAATCGGGAGCATTTTATTAAATACGAGTTTACGCAAAGCGATATGGAAAATTTCGAAAAAAGCGTTTCTTCGTATATAATGTCGCAAAATACCGAACAAATGAAAAAATATAATTATTGTTTGGTAATTTCGTTATTGAGCCGTCTGATTATTTCCAACAAGCAGACCGATTATACCGGTAACGAATTCGCGTCGAAGTGCAACATAATTCTTACGGCGTGTTTTGCGCATCCGAACGCCGTAAACAGATTTTACGAGCAACTCGGATATAATAAATCTTACGCCAGTAAAAAATTCAAAGAAAATTTCGGTATTACCATTACCGAAAAAATCAACGAATTAAAAATAAATTATTCCGCATACCTTCTTCGGGCTACCGATTACACCATTCCCGAAATATGCGAAAAAATCGGGATTGAAAGCGTGTCTTATTTTCATAAATTATTCAAAAAGTATTACGGAACGACACCGCATAAAAAGAATATAAAGCAAAATATCGACTCATAAAATTTTTGCGAACCTCTTTGTCGGTTTTACAGTTTTTGTTTTATAAAACGTCTGGCGCAGACGAAAGGCGAAAAATTTCGTCGTTCGACGAAGAATGAGGACTGCAAAACGACATAGAAAAAACCGAGTGCTGCAACACTCGGTTAATGGTCGTAATATTATCATAGTTTGTTTTAGTCCGAAATAATCTCTTGTAAAAAACAAAACGAACTCAAGATTGTCTCTCGGGTTCGTTTTATTCTCGTTTGGTGCGGATAGCAGGGATCGAACCTGTACGGAAAATCCAAAGGATCCTAAATCCTTCGCGTCTGCCAGTTCCGCCATATCCGCATAAAAGCGTACGAAAAGTCGTACGCTTTTTGTTTATTTTATTACGCCTTTTTTAAGAATTATATTAGCGTATATCGCCTGTTCGCCGGTTGCGATAACGGCGTAGGCTTTTTTCGCCCGGTCATAAAACGCATAACGCTCTATTTCCGCTTTTCTGACGTTTTTATCGCGTTTATTCGCTACTTTGTCGTACTTTGCCCAAATTTCGGGAGTCGGATCCCCGTTGGTGGTTTGCATCAACATAAAATTTTCGTCCGAATACGTGTCAAGCGGAATAAGAGAAAGGACGGCGTCGAGAATTTCGACCCCTCCCAATCCGTCGGCGCGAACTACTCTCTGACCGCAAGTTTCGCTGGGGAAATTACCGTCTGCAATAACTATCTCGTCGCCATGACCCATTTCGCAAAGAACTTTAATCAGTTCGGGACTTACTAACTTCGGAACGCCTTTTAACATTCTTTTTACATCGCCTTTTTTCTAAATTATACACTTTAAGCAAAAAAAACGCAAGGAAAAAAGTCAATGATTTTCGATTTTTATTCGCCACTGATTACTTGACAAATAATATTTTCTACGTCTCGTCGTCCTTTTGACGGAATTGCTATAATATATCCGTCGGCAATATCGAAAATTGCATAAGTTTCAACGCTACCCTTAACCGTTTCGATAAATTGAGGCGTTGAATCACTTAACGAAACGTAAAACGCCGTAACCGACCTATCCGTTTCAACGTATAAGTCGTTTCGCTTTAACTCTTTCGGTAAGTTGATCTGCCGATCGTAAACGGCAACAACTTCATTCTCTCTATATAAAATACCGATCCGTCCGTCTTCGATAAGCAAATTTTTAACGTTTATCTCGCCTGTAATTTTAACGTAAACGCAGCCGTCTTTCGCTGCGGCAGCAAAATATTTTTCTCTCGGATTTTTACGTACGAAAGTGCCGTGTTTTCGCGGATGAAAGGTATTTTTTACGACGGTGTTCGTCTCGGATTCCGAGAGAATTTCTACCGCTTTCGGATGAATTACGGTCGCCCCGAATTTTGCCAGATTTTCCAAGGTCGAATATGAAATTTCCTGCATAGGCGACGTTTGAGCGACAACCTTCGGATCGTATGCGTAAACGCCGTCAACGTCGGTAAAATCGACGAATAAATCTGCGTTTATCGCTTTTGCCGCTATTGCTCCGCTGACGTCTCCACCGCCCCGTGAAAAAGTTTTTATCTTACCGAAATCGTCCGAGCCGTAAAACCCGCCCGTAACGAATTTACCTACCGATTTATATTTTTCTCCGATATTGAAGCACGTATATTCTTCGTTTATTTCGCCGTTATCGCAAAACTTAAATATCTCTTTCGCATCTACGAAAGCGACTCCGAAAAATTTAGAAAATAAAAGAGAATACAGATATTCGCCACGGGATATAAGAAAATCGGGATCGTTCGCTCCGACCTCGATTTTCATTAGTTCTTCTTCAAAATCAAATTTTAATTGTAAATCGTCTTTTAATCGCCGTACTCTTTCAAAAACAGAATTAAGCGACTTTTTAACGCTTTCACCTTTCTGAATTTTTCTGTAAGCGTCAACGAGCATATCGGTGATTTTAGGATAACCTCCCGTCTTACCGCCGGCGGAAACAACTATAATTTCGATATTGTTTTCTATCCGTATCGCGTCGGCGACTTTTCGAAATGCATTCGCGTCCGCCATCGAAGTTCCGCCGAATTTTGCGACTTTTATCAAGCCTTTATTACCGCAAATACGAATATTGCCAAAGCAAGAGCGATTACCGCGCTTACGACTGTTCTTACGACTTTTGCGCCCGTAGTTTCTTTTCTTTCGGATTTCATAGTTTTCGGTCTCCTTATTTATGCGGTAAAAATTCTTGCCAATAGTATTCTTTAAGCGTCTGACGGAGCATTTCGGAGTCGGCGTAACGTTTAATCTTGCCGCCATGCGCTATCGAGATAATACCCGTTTCTTCGGACACGATCAAAGCAGTTACGTTTATAGTTTCGGTTATACCGATACCCGCGCGGTGTCTCGTCCCGAGTTCTTTAGGAATATTCGTTTCCTGCGAAAGCGGAAGAAAGCAACCGGAAGCGAGAATCTTAGTTCCGTTTATAATCATAGCGCCGTCGTGAAGCGGAGTTTTCGGGAAAAATATGCTTTCGATAAGCGCGGACGAAATATCCGAATCTACGACTACGCCGCTTTCGATAATCGCTCTCGGCAAATTATCGTTGGCAAGAATGATTATCGCGCCTACGTCGTTTTTAGACATGTTTTGCAACGCTTTGATTATTTCGTCTATGCAAGCGTCTGCGGTGTTCTTTTTAGGCGAACCTTTTTCAACGTGCCTTATTTCACCGCTTTTTTTAGCGAAAGTTTCCCATATATCTCTCTTAATCTCCGTTGCGAAAAGTCCCGTTTCGGCAACTATACACAGCGCGGGAATCAGCAGATACAGGTATCTTTCTATTTCGCTTTTATCTTTAATCGTCGCGAAAACGCAACCCGTAGCGAGTATAAAGGCTATAAATGCGAAAATCAGCCATTTAGCGTTATTTCTATGTAACACGCTTATCGCAAAGAAAAACAATACGAACAGCGCCGCAACCGTCAAACACGACGCGAGCGGACTATCTGTAAAGGATTTTGCGAAATTTTCGAATATTTTAGCGATATTCATTTGCTTCTCCTTAAGATTATATGCAATGATTTAGTCAATAGTTACCCTAATAATATCTCGAATACGCCGTTTATTACGGCAGAATTTTGTTCGATCTTTCCCGTTTTGAAGTTTTCGTCGAGTTTTGACAACCCGTCTACGACGTTCAACAGTCTTTTAGGCGAAAACGCTTTCGCTTGTCTTTTCGCCATGGTTATAGCGTATTCTTTTACACCTAACGCGTCTGCTATTTCTGCGTTTGACGCGCTTGACAACGAAGCATACAACAACCTTCTGAAATAGTAGTACAACGACACGAATAACTTTTGCCCGTCCTGCGAAGCGTTCATCTCTTCCATAAAAGACGAATACGCTTTATCGTAATTCTTATTCGCTATAAACTCGACTATCTCGTAAAGCCGATAATCGGTTTCTTTAACGCAAATCGCCGCAACGTCGTCTTCCGATATCTGCCCTTTTGTCAAACAATAGGCGATCAGTTTTTCGGTTTCGCCGTTAATCCTCGTCATATCGAACGCGCAATAATCCGTTATCGTTTTAATTGCGCCGTCGGTAACCGTCAGATTTTCTTTTGACGCCCGATTTTTTATCCACGCTTTTATAAGCGCTTCGTCGCCCTTGGAACAATCGACGAAAGTTACGTTTGGTAATTTTTTCAGAGATTCG
>USOJ01000038.1 GCA_900556195.1 uncultured Eubacteriales bacterium | reverse complement strand
GGGGGGGGGGCGACCTGCCTAGGGGGCTTCGGCTTCGCCTCAGAATGACACTTTGTCATATTCAGCGCGAAACGACGTCCGGAAAAGCAGGTACGTTATCAGCAGAGTTTTGCCGCCATGTCGTACAGATCGTGATCGATGTCCTTTTTCATGGAGAGCGCTTCGGTTATATCGAGGTCGATCGTCTTCTGACCGTGGCATCCGATAACGCGGTTGGTTTTACCTTCCATTAAAAGGTTTACGGCGTGTACGCCGAACTTCGCCGCGAGCATTCTGTCCGCCATAGAGGGCGAACCGCCGCGTTGAATGTGCCCGAGAGTGGTAACTTTTACGTCAGTACCCGAAATAACGGAAACTATCGTCTTGATTTCGTTTTCGTTGCCCGCGCCTTCGGCGAGAACGATGACGTTAGCCGTCTTGCCGTGTTCGCGATTTTTCTTTATTTCGTTGGCGATTTTCTGGATGTCGTACGGGACTTCGGGAACGAGAATGTATTCCGCGCCGCCGCAAATACCCGCGTATAAGGCGATATCGCCGCATCTTCTGCCCATAACCTTAACGAGCGAAACTCTGTCGTGCGAAGTCATTGTGTCGCGAAGGGCGTTGATTGCCCATAGGACCGTGTTGACCGCCGTGTCGAAACCGAGCGTGTAATCGGTGTAAGCAAGGTCGTTGTCGATAGTGCCGGGTATGCCTACGACGTTTATCCCTTGTTCGTCCGAAAGACATTTCGCGCCCGTGAACGAACCGTCGCCGCCGATGACTACCAAGCCTTCTACGCCGAGTTTTTTAAGATTGTCAGCCGCTACTTTTCTTACAGCGGGGTCTTTGAATTCAAGGCATCTCGCGGTTTTGAGAATAGTGCCGCCGCGCTGAATAATGTCGCACACCGAGTGCGAATCCATTTTTACTATTTCGTTGTTTACGAGTCCGTTGTAGCCGCGGTCTACGCCGTAGACTTCGAGCCCCGCGTTAAGCGCGCTTCTTCCCACCGCTCTTATGCAGGCGTTCATGCCGGGGGCGTCGCCGCCGCTCGTTAAAATTGCGATTTTTTTCATAATTTATATCCTCCGTTGAAAATTTACGCTTTGAAAAATTTGATTTTATCTTCGTCTACTATCGACATCAACTCGTTTACGAGTCCGCGACAGTTTCTGACTTTTTTATCCATTTTATAGTTTTTGCCGTTGATTTTGAAATATACCGTTATCTCGCCGGGGTAGGTCGCGAGTACGTCTATAAGTTCGTCTTTGAGATGCTCGGTGTTTTCGTCGAGAATGATACCCAAGAATTCGCGTTGCTGCTTTTCCTGCGGTCTTGTTTCGGCGGTTTGTTCTTCGCTTACGCCTTCGGCAAAATCGACCGAAACCGAAACTTTGTTGTCGTCGCGTATCTGCAATCTGCCTTTGATTTTTATAAGTTGTTCTTCGTGCAATAAAGTCTGATATTTTTCGTACTTTTTGGGGAAGAACACGCACTCTATCGCGCCGTAACGGTCTTCTACGGTAACGAAATTCATCGTCGAGCCCGATTTGGTGTTTATCTTCGTAACGCCCGTTATAATTCCGCCGAGGTACACCTGCATGTCGTTTTTAACGTCGGTAAAGACTTCGTTTCCGTCCTCGTCTTCTTCGGTGTTCTGCAAAAAACTCGTATTGAAGGTGCAATCTCTGAATTTGTCGGCGTAACCGTCGAGCGGATGCCCCGAAACGTATACGCCTACCACGCTTTTTTCAAGCGAAAGTTTGGTTTTGTGGTCGTATTCGTTCAGTTTGGGGTAGGTTACCGTAAAAGTGGAGTCTTCTTTTAACACGTCGCCGAAAAGGCTCATCTGATTGCTTTCGCGTTGCTTCGCGATGAGCGAAACTCTTTCGATTAACTGTTCGCTCATGCCGATCATCTGCGTTCTGTACAGTCCGAACGCGTCGAACGCGCCTGCGTAGATAAGATTTTCGACCAAACGCTTGTTAAGCACTTTGCTTTCGCAGCGCGAAATGAAGTTTTCGAAAGACGTGTATCTGCCGTGCAGGTTTCTTTCCGCTACGATCGAGTCTATCGCCGAAAGTCCTATGCCTTTGATAGCGGCAAGTCCGTAACGGATTTTTTTATTTTTGACGGTAAAGAAGCCTACGCTTTCGTTTATATCGGGCGGAAGAACGGCGATATTTTCTTCTTTCGCGTAAGAGATGTAGTTTCGTATTTCGTCGATGTTCGTTATGCGGTTGTTGAGTACCGCCGTTAAAAATTCGGCTTCGTAGTAGGTTTTAAGATACGCCGTCTGATAGGTAACGAGCGAATAAGCCGCCGCGTGAGATTTGTTGAAGGCGTATTTTGCAAAGTCCTTCATTTCGTTCCATATCGAGTGCGCGACTTCTTCAGAAACTCCGCGTTTTAAGCAGCCGTCGATCGCGGTCGAAACTTTGCCGTGGTCGACCGTTTCGGGCTTGCCGTGAATGAAGATGACTTCTTCCTTTACCATGTCGTCGACTTTCTTTTTGCCCATCATACGGCGAACCATATCCGCCTGACCGAGCGTATACCCCGCGAGAGCCTGAACGATTTTCATAACCTGTTCCTGATACACTATACAGCCGTAAGTCTGTTTGAGTATGGGTTCGAGCAGCGGGTGAGCGTAAGACACGAGTTCGGGGTTGTGCTTGCACTTTATGAATTTGGGTATGGAGTCCATAGGACCGGGGCGGTAAAGCGAAACCGCCGCGACTATATCTTCTATGCAGGTCGGTTTGAGTTCTCGAAGGAAGCGTTGGAAGCCTCCCGATTCTACCTGAAACACGGCTTTCGTGTTGCCCGTCGAAAGCATCGCGAAAACTTTCGGGTCGTCGTAAGACGAGTGGTCGAAGTCTATCTCTACGCCGTGGTTTTGTTTGACGTATTCGATAGCCATCTTGATATCGGACAAGTTTCGTAAACCTAAAAAGTCCATTTTCAGGAATCCGAGGTGTTCGAGTTCTACGCCCGTGTATTGGCTCGTGATATCTTCGCCGTTTCTGCCGAGCGGCATATGCTGATCGAGTATATCCGCGCCGATTATAACGCCGCAGGCGTGCGTGCTTGCCTGTCTCGGCATATCTTCGAGTTTTATCGCAATGTCCACGACCCTTCTTATTTCGGGGTCTTCGTTGTACATTTCGATAAGGTCTTTTACCGAATAGTCTACGCCGTAGTCCTTGTCGGTTTCTTTCGGGTGGTATTTCCCGAATACTTTCATTAAGATATTCGGGCGTTTAAGGTCAAATTCGTCGCCTTTGGCGTTTCTCGCGACCATTTTGTTGGGGATTGCTTTCGTAACTCTGTCGGCTTCGGAGTAGGGGAGTTTAAGCACTCTCGCGACGTCTTTTACGGCGTTTTTCGCCGCCATCGTGCCGAACGTTACTATTTTGCATACTCTGTCGTAGCCGTATTTGCGGCGAACGTATTCTATTACTTCCTGACGGCGGCTATCTTCGAAGTCTACGTCGAAATCGGGCGCGGATACGCGTTCGGGGTTTAAGAAACGCTCGAAGTAAAGGTCGTATTTAAGAGGATCTATGTTGGTTATGCCTATAAGATAGGCGACTATCGAGCCTGCGCCCGAACCACGCCCCGGACCTACCGAAATGCCCATATTGCGCGCGGCGTTTATATAGTCCCAGACTATCAGGAAGTACTCTATAAAGCCCTGTTTCTGAATTACCGCGAGTTCGCTCTCTATACGGTCGCGTATTTCGGGAGTTTCTTTGCCGTACTTCTTTTTTACGCCTTCGTCTATTAGTTTACGGATATAAACCGTCGGCTCTTCTCCCGTATCGGGGTGGTAGTGCGGGAACATATAATGCCCGTATACGAACCCGAAATTGCACTTGTCCACGATTTCCATGGTGTTGGTAATCGCTTCGGGAGTGTCTGCGAAAAGGGCGGACATCTCTTCTTCGGTTTTAAGATAGAACTCGTCGCAGGGGAATCTCATACGGTTGGGGTCGTTGTAGTCCGCCGCCGTCTGCACGCACAAAAGAACGTCCTGCGATTTCGCGTCTTCTTTATCGACGTAGTGCACGTCGTTGGTCGCGACGAGTTTGATATTATATTTCTTCGCGTAGATGCGCAGGTATTTGTTGACTTCCGTCTGTTCGGGAATACCGTGATCCTGCATTTCGAGATAGAAATCTTCTCCGAACAGATTTTTATACCATAAAACGAGTTTTTCCGCTTCGTCGAATTGTCTTGCGGTAATCGCCCTCGGAATTTCGCCGGCAAGACACGCCGAAAGACAGATAAGCCCTTCGTGGTGTTCTTCAAGTACCTTGTGGTCTATTCTCGGCTTGTAGTGGAATCCGTCGCGGAAAGCGACAGCGTTAAGATAGGCTATGTTTTTATAACCTTCTTCGTTTTTGCACAGAAGCACGAGGTGGTTAAGCGTCTGCTTGCCGTTATGATTGTAAAGGTCTTCGGCAAGGTAAAATTCCGTGCCGATTATCGCCTTTATTCCTGCTTTGTCGCAGGCGTCGAAAAACGCGACCGCGCCGTACATGTTTCCGTGGTCGGTTATCGCGAGAGCGGGCATACCGAGAGATTTCGCGCGTTTGGTAACGGCAGAAATTCTCGCCGCTCCGTCGAGAATACTGTATTCGGTATGAACGTGTAAGTGTACGAAATTTCCCATAGTGAATCCTGTCGTTTTTATCGTGTTGCCGGACTGTTTTCCGCCGTCGATTTGCTCTTTCGTAACGTCGGAACGCTCGCTCCGAAAGGGGTGGTTTGACTGTCGCTTAGTCCATAAAGTTTATGATTATATCGTTCTGCACGAATAAATATTCGGGCTTAATGGCTAACGAACCGTCCGTTATATCAAGATATTTTTCCGAAATTTTGATTTTATCGGCGTATTTTTGCCTGAAATTTGCGTTGAAACGTTTTTCGAAGTCGGCAAAATTTATTCCGTCGGTCGTGCGAAGGGCGAGCATTATATATTCGAATTCTCTCTCGTCGCCCTCGATTTCTTCCGAGAATATTTCGGCGACTTTTCCGCGAAGTATGCACGCGACGTATTCGTCGATTTTTTCGGTGTTGGTAAACCGCCTTTCGCCTATGAACGACGAAGCCGAAACCCCGAAGCCGATATATTGTCCGCGCTTCCAGTAATTCATATTGTGGCGGGAATAATATCCGTCTTTCGCGAAGTTCGAAACTTCGTAGCGGTCAAATCCGTTTTCTTTAAGATAGGCGACCGCTCCGTCGTATAAATCGGCTACTTCGTCCGCGTCGGGCAAATCGCCGTTTAAGTACTTGCCGTACATAATCGTGCCTTCTTCGGGTTTCAAAGCGTAACACGAAATATGTTTCGCGCCGCCTTTAATCGCAAGGTCGATAGTCGCTTTCACGTCGGCAAGAGTCTGATCTTCAAGCCCTATCATTACGTCCGCGCTTAAATTTTCGCCGCGTAAAAGTTCGCACGCGTAGAGAAAATCTTCGGCGGTGTGTATACGGTTGAGTTTGCGTAGCATATTATCGTCCGCGCTTTGCAGCCCTACGCTGAAACGGTTGAAGCCCGCTTTTTTGTAGGCTTTTACCTTTTCGGGCGAGAGCGTGCCGGGGTTAATTTCGAGCGTAATTTCCGCGCCGTCGGCTATTTTGTATAACCTTTTGAGTTGACGCATCGCGCCGACTATATATTTTTCGTCTACGAAAGAGGGCGTTCCGCCGCCGAAGTATACGGTGTCGAAAGTATAATCTTTCAGAGTTTCGGCTCTGCCTTTCATTTCTTTGTACAAACAGCCGAAATATATTTCCGCTTTGCCGATTTCTCTCGGATAAGAGGCGAAGTCGCAATAAATGCACTTGCTCTTGCAAAACGGCACGTGTACGTAAATTCCGCTCATATTATTTGTCCGAACTGTCGATTTTGAGTATAGACATAAACGCTTCGCTCGGGACTTCCACCGATCCGAGTTGCCGCATTTTCTTTTTGCCTTCTTTCTGCTTTTCGAGAAGTTTCTTCTTTCTCGTTATGTCGCCGCCGTAGCATTTCGCGAGAACGTCTTTGCGGAGCGCTTTAATCGTCTCTCTCGCGATGACTTTTCCGCCGACCGCCGCCTGAACGGGAATTTCGAACATCTGACGGGGGATAACTTCTTTAAGTCTTTCTGCCAACGCTCTGCCTCTTGCGTAGGCTTTGTCTTTGTGTACGATTATCGAAAGCGCGTCGCAGACGTCGCCGTTAAGCAACATATCGAGTTTTACGAGTTCGCTCTTTTCGTAACCCGATAATTCGTAGTCGAAAGAAGCGTAACCCCTCGTGCGGCTTTTAAGTCCGTCGAAAAAGTCGAAAATAATTTCGTTCAACGGGAGTTTGTAATTGAGTTTTACGCGCTTGGAATCGAGATAGGTCATATCCGTAAACACGCCGCGTTTTTCCTGACATAAATCCATTATCGCGCCAACGTAATCGGGCGGGGTATAAATATCCGCCGTGATAATCGGTTCTTCGCAGTAGTCGATATAAGAAACGTCGGGGAATCGGCTGGGGTTGTCTACGATTAAAACCGAGCCGTCGGTCTTGTGTACCCTGTACGAAACCGACGGGGCGGTGGTGATTATTTCAAGGTCGAACTCTCTTTCGATACGCTCCTGAATTATCTCCATGTGGAGAAGCCCCAGAAAACCGCAGCGGAAGCCGAAACCGAGCGCGTCGGAATTGTCGGGTTCGAACGTTAAAGACGCGTCGTTGAGTTTGAGTTTGAGAAGCGCCTCTTTAAGGTCGTTGAATTTGCTTCCGTCAAGCGGGTATATACCCGAAAATACGACGGGTTGAACTTTTTTATATCCCGGCAACGGGTTGGCGGCGGGGTTGTTCGCGTCGGTAATCGTGTCGCCGACGGAAACGTCTTCTATGCTCTTGATGCTTGCCGCTATATATCCGACTTCGCCCGAAGAAAGTGTGCGTTTGGGTACGAGATGCGGGTTAAACGTTCCGACTTCCGTAACGTCGAACTGTTTGCTGCCGTTAAAGGTTTTAATTCTCGTGCCTACGCCCACCGTTCCGTCCATTATGCGCACGAAACAGATTACGCCCTTGAAGTTGTCGTAATAACTGTCGAATATAAGGGCTGAAAGGGGCGCGTCGTCGTCGCCGACGGGCGGGGGAACGAGTTTTACCACCTGTTCTAAAACCTGATCGATATTTATTCCGTTTTTAGCCGAAATTCTCGGAGCGTGCTCGCCGTCGAGCCCTATAACGTCCTCGATTTCTTTCGCCGTACCTTCGGGGTCTGCGGAAGCGAGATCGATTTTGTTTATGACGGGAACGATTTCAAGGTTGTTGTCGAGCGCGAGATAGCAGTTTGCAAGGGTTTGCGCCTCTATGCCCTGAGTGGCGTCGACTATCAGAATCGCGCCTTCGCACGCGGCAAGGGATCTCGAAACTTCGTACGTAAAGTCCACGTGTCCGGGGGTGTCGATAAGATTGAAAATATAATCTTTGCCGTCGCTCGCTTTGTACGCCATTCTCACGGGCGTG
>USOJ01000037.1 GCA_900556195.1 uncultured Eubacteriales bacterium | reverse complement strand
TTTTTCATTCGCTCGTGCAATTCAACTGCCTCATCTTTTAAGTAAGTAAGAGTGCCGAAAAGGACAAACTCAGCAAACGCCCGATCGATTGCAATACGGGGAATTACGCCGAAAGCGACAATCCCGAAACGTGGACGACTTTCGATAAAGCGTTGGAATATGTCCGCGAACACGGCGGAACAACCGTTGCCTATGCGCTTGACGGCAAAGATAAGGTTTCCTGCGTGGATATAGACCGCTGCTTCGATGAAAACGGCGAGCTGTCCGAAACGGCGAAAGAAGCATTGAAACGAAGCGGCGCAACTTATGCGGAACGCTCGGTCAGCGGTAACGGCTTGCATATTTTCGGCAAGACGGACGGTATGGATTTACGCACTTTCTCAAAAGGCGGCGACTTGGAATTTTACCAAAAGGAACAGTTTATAGCGATGACGGGAGACGGTGCAAAAACGAAAGACCTTGTAAACTTCGATAGCTGCGGAATGAAGCCGTATTTAGAGAGTAAATGCGAAAAGCGTATCGAGTGGAAAGGCGTATGCAAGGGCGAGAACGGGCTTTCTTCGATGTCGGATAAAGACGTGGTGGAAAAGGCGAGCGAGGCGAAGAACGGAGAGAAGTTCAAGCGGCTTTATGCGGGCGAAGATTTGCAGAATAATCACTCGAACTCGGATATGAGCCTTATGAATATTCTTGCTTATTGGTGCAACGGCGATAAAGAACAGATGCTTCGTATTTTCGCAACGAGCGGACTGTTTCGTCCGAACAAATCCGCCGATTATTACGAGCATACGGCAATCAAGGCATTGCGCGAAATACCCGTTAAATCGACCTATACGCCGACTATTCCGAAAAACAACGGCGGCAACGGGAAGAGATAAAGAGCATAGAAAAAGGCTACGGCGATTAGCCGTAGCCAAAAGAAAAACTATTTTAATAAGTCGAACAAATATCCTTCGTCGGATTTGTGCTTTCCGTGGGTGCGATGGTATTCAGTAATAGCGGAAGTTAAAAGGTCTATGCGGTCTTGAAAATACTCTTCGTAAAACGCAGTGGAATTGTCGTATTTCTTGCGATTATATACGACGTTTTGTTTGCAGAAGTCTTTTGGCTTTTTCTTAGCCTTAACTTTTTCAAATTCGGATACTTTGTTCTCCGCAATGATAAGCAACATTTCAAGTTCCGGCTTCGTGCAGAATTTCGCTTGGGATTTGATGGATAAAAGCAATTCCTTGGGGATTTTCAATGAGTCCGTCATTTTGTCCCCGATCCGATAAATCGCAATCTCGCCGTGATATGCGTCAAGCGCGGGTTTTAATTGCGGCGAGGTGAGCTGGCGAGCATGAAAGGGGCGCATATCGAGCAAATCGTCGCGTGTGAAGTTTAATTTGCCGTTATCGAGCAAAAGATTTACGATTTTCAGTTCGTTCGGACCTTCGCACATTATAAGGATTTTCATTTCAAAAACTCCTTCTTAATGTTCATAAGGTCGTCGTAGTTGACGGAAGTCTTAAATGCGTCGTTATAAAACTGACGGCTCTTTGAAAGCTCTACGCGAATATCGAAGTTCTCGTACATATTCTCGGCAACGATTTTCTTATCCGCACGGCAAACCCAGATATTGTCCTGACGATTGAACAAATCGAGCAGTTCACAATAATGTGTGGAGAAATAGAGCGTGGCATTGAACTTGTTGACAGATTTATCCTTATACAGATTGATGATATTTTCGACGAGCGTTTTGTGGAAATGGTTTTCTATTTCATCGATGATAAGGTCGAATCCGTATTTAAGCGATGCGATGACGGTAACGTAAAGAAGTAATCCTTTGGTTGTGCCGCTCGATAAAAAGTGGACGAGTTCCTTATTCGAAACAATCTTTTTGCCCGAGGCAAGAGAAAGTTCGTAATTGTGTTCGTCGAGCATCGTGAGACCTTTTACGTTTTCATCGAATAAGTGTAAGACTTTTGCTAACACGGAAGGGGATAACTTATACAGTTTCAGCGCATTGAACATTAAGCGATAGGTGTTTGCGCCTTCGCCGTCCGAATTAAAATATATGGCTCGCGTTTCTTTCTTCTTTAATACGAAAAACACGATAGACGTATCTTCGGGCAAAATGCCGATATTTTCGACTGGGACAAAATCGTCGTCTGAGAAAATCGTTTTCGCTTTGGACTTATAGTAGACCTTTTCGAGAAGTTGCTGATTAGAAAACGTCGCCTTATCGTTTAAGGTTTGCGATGACGAAATATCGGTGGAATACTTATAGATTTTCCCTTCGTGATAGAAAAACAGGGTTAAGTGAATTCCGTCATAAGAATAATTTTTATCTTCGAGCGAAAAGTTGCCGAGTATGGAATAAGCGCAATCGAGAAGATCAAGGAAAGAAGTTTTACCGGAAGCGTTTTTTCCGATAAACGCGACGGTGTTATATACGAATAAGCCGTCTGCGATTTCCTGAAGCTCGTATTCTTTATCTTCGGTTGTTTTCTTGGATTTGGCTGTGAAGTCGAGTACGCAATCGTTTTGAATGTTTTTGAAGCCCGAGGCTTTGACGTAAATCAATTTCATGTTCTTTACCTCCGTGCTTATATTATACACGATAAAACGAAAATAAACAAGTATTTTGTTTGAGATTTTATGAAAAATATTTTTGAGACGATTTTATAAGAAGATAAAACAGAAATTTCGACAAAATCGAACGAGGATAAAGTGAACCGACGGACGGATTTGAAGGACTTTTGAAATAGTAAACACAAAAAATTTTTTTCAGGAGGTAAAAAATGAAGAAAAAGAGTATACGAGATACTCCCGTTATCGTAATTCCGAAAGGGTATACGATAGACGAAATGTTGGATTTCGACGACGAGGGGTATGAAAACGGCGAACCCGTGGCGGTAGAGGAGGTGAAAGTTGTCTTTGGAGAATGAAGAAAGAAATTCGGCGTATGAAAAATTAACGCCGCAGCGAAAGCAACTCGTTGATAAGGTAATGGAAAACCTTGAAAAGGGCAATCTGTTCTGGTCGCAAGGGTGGGTTTCGTCGGGCGCGCCGGAATCGGCTGTAACGGGAAAGAAATATCGCGGAATCAATAATCTTTTTCTGTCGCTGATTGCGATGAGCGAGAATTACGAAGATAACCGCTGGGCGACTTTCAAGCAAATGGAAGAAAAGGGCTGGACGTTCAAAAAGGACGAAGAGGGCAAAAGCGCGGCGAAAGGCAAGGGCGCAACCGTCGAATACTACGAAATGCGCGACAAAGAAACGAAAAAGCGTTTCGATAGAAGCGTGCTGGACGGCATGACGGCAAGTGAACAACAGGAATATATGGATAAAAACGTGTATTGGCTGAGGAAGTTCTACCGCGTGTTCAACTGTTCGCTGATGGACGGAGTTCCGGCAAAGGAAAAGCCGCTAATCGATATAAACGACCGAAACGAGCGAGCCGAGGCGATTCTATTGTATTGGGATCAGAACGAATCGAAAATCGTATACGGCGGCAGTCAGGCGTATTACAAGGCGAGTAACGACGAAGTGCATTTGCCTAAGCGTGCGGACTTTAAGAGTATGCAGGAATTTTACTCGACGGCTCTGCACGAAATCGGGCATAGCACGGGACACGAAACAAGACTGAACCGAGATTTGTCAGGCGGATTCGGGAGCGAGAAATACGCAATGGAAGAACTCCGCGCCGAGATCGCGTCTATCTTTATGGAACAGGACGTCGGCATCGAAGCGAGCGAGGGCAGACTTCAGAACAACGCGGCGTATTTGCAGTCGTGGAAAGAAGAAATCAAGGAGAACCCGAACGCGTTGTTTACGGCGATTACTGACGCGGACAAAATCGCGAAATACGTTTCGGAAAGAGAAAGAGCGTATCGGAGAGTGAACGACGTGCAATATTACTCAATTATCGAGGAAACGAACGCTTATTCCGAGCAGGTGTATAAATGCTGTATCTGCGACGAAGAGGGCGAGGTGAAGCCGCTTATCAATTACGCTTTTGCCGACCGCGAAGCCCTTGAAAAAGAGATAGATAAAGTTAAAGAACTCGATCTTTGGAAAGACAAGACCTTTGAAGAAGTGAGTATCGAAGAACTCAAAGAAAAAGGTAAAGCGGGCAAGGTAGAACAGGAGAAGTCAACGGAATACATAAAGCCGTCCGAACTTGTGGCGACGGAAGTCGCGGCGAAAGCCTTGCCCGTGAGTATGAAAGGGCGCGGTAGCGAAAGTCTGACAAGAATGAGCGACCGAGAAACGCTTGCAAGGGCGGAAGGGTATTACGCGAAAGACAGTAAGTTTGCGGACTTATACGTCGGCAAAAACGTGATGAAAAATATCGAGCGGAGCGAGTCCGGACTGATGCTTCGGCTTGCGATGTTCTGCGAAAACGACGAGGAGCAACTGCTCCGTATCTTTAAGTCGTCGGGGCAATTCCGCGACGAAAAGCCGAACGCCTACTATATGAAACTTGCGAGCGAGAGTATGAAAACCATACGGGAAATGCGCGGTTCGATTGCCGCGGCACAAGAGAATAACGGTTTTACGAAAGGCAAAATCGGTATCAATTCAAAAAGATAAAAACAAATAAAAACAGGGAGTAAAAACAATGAGAAACAAATTTTTCAAATTCAACGAGAACTATGCAAGCCCTACGTTCGGGACAAGCCGGAAACCGTTAAGTTAAAACCGAACGATAAACAATACAAACGCCGCCGCGCGATAGCGACATACAACGTCCGTTCTCTTTTCAATAAATTTTTGCGCTCGTTCGCGGACGACAGCGAACTTTTGGAACGGGACTTTTCGCACCGCTTGCAGGACATCGAAAAGGAAATGGAAGAGGAGCGCAAAAGAGAAAACGGCGAAAAAACGGAGGTGAATTACAAAGATTGAACAGGAAAGAAATCACGAAACATAAAAAGAAAAAATCGAATAAACTCGGAATTCTGTTTTGGGGCATACTCGTATCTTTCGTTGCCGTTCTCGTGCTGTTTCTGTTTTCGCTCGGCGGCAAAGGGATAGGCGAAATTCTGAATATGCGGGATTATTGGCTATCCGTCGGCGTGGCGAACGGGCTGATACTGATAGGTTATCTGATGATGTATCGGGTGGACGCGCAGAATGTCGCAATGAACGAAAACGACTTGGAAGATACCGAGTGGCTGACGGTGAAGCGGCTTAAAAAACTCAAAGAATTTCAGGTTTACGATTATAAGTTTGCGGAAACGAAAGCGGACGGAATCGTCATCGGCGCGGAGAAAAAGGGCGGAAGCGTTGAAGTCATTACAACGAGTCAATTGCACGCTCTGATCGTCGGCACGACGGGTAGCGGTAAAACGACGGGTTTTGTAGACCAGAACATAGCCGTGCTTGCAAAAAGCAGCGGTAAACCGAGTATCGTTATAAGCGATCCGAAAAAGGAACTTTACGAAAAGCACGCGCGAACGCTCGAAAAAGAGGGCTACAAAATATCCGTGCTGGATTTAAGAGAACCGTATTCTTCCGAGCGATGGAACCCGATGAACGTTCTTATCCGCCGAATCCGTTTGGTGAAAGATCTCGACCAAAACTTGGAGCAGAAGGACGGCAAGTATTACGGTGCGGGCGAAGTGTTCTTGTCTTACCGCGACGCGAGAACGCGTATGCAGGAATTAAAGGACGAGATATACGAAAACGCGCAAGACCTTGTATATACGTTGTGTCCGGTACAGAACCGAGATCAGCCGACGTGGGAACAGGGCGCAAGAAACCTTATTTTCGGATTCGTGCTTGCCATGTGCGAGGACTGTATCAAAGGGAAAATCGACGAAAGTCAGTTGGTGCTTTTTAACGTCTACCACAATATCACGAAATACTGCTCGGAAGATACGACGGCATTACGCAACTATCTGATTGAGGGACGCGATGAATTTTCTAAGGTAAAAGGGCTTGTCAACACCGTGCTTATCACGAGCGACAAAACGCTGACCTCGTATCTTTCGGAAGTTAATAGTTATATGCAGCAACTTTCCGACGACGGCATTATGTCGATGACGGCGGAAAACGATTTGGACGTCGTGAACATGGACGAAAGCCCGAACGCAGTGTTTATTATCGTGCCGGACGAAAGGTTTACGCGCCACCGTTTCGTAACGCTGTTTATTACGCAGATGTATAAGGAGCTCGTAGAAAAAGCCAATCTGAACCTGCGCCGCGGCGAAAAAGATATGGCGATATTAAAGAGAAATACCTATTTCGTTCTGGACGAGTTTGCGAACCTGCCGAAATTCGAGAATATCGAGGGAATGGTAACGGTAGCGCGTTCGCGCGGCATACGGTTTTTGTTCGTGCTGCAAAGCTATTCGCAACTGACAGCGAAATACGGCAGGGACATTGCAGATATTGTGAAAGGTAATTGCAATATTAAAGTGTTCATTGGCTCGGACGACAGCGAAACGCGGAAAGAGTTTTCTGAACTTTGCGGGCAGAAAAAGATCAAGCAGTTTTCGGTGAATACCAACGCGGACAACCCCGCAAGCAGTAATACGGGCGCGACGACGCAGCCGCTTATTACGGTAGGTATGCTGGAACGGCTCAACGGCGACGAAAAAGGCGACGCGATCGTATCCGTCAGAGGATACGAACCTATCTGGTCGCACTTCACGCCGTCGTATGAACTCAAAAAGGTGTATTTCCCGGAGGGGAAAGCGGAGATCGGCAAGCGCGAAGCGGTATTGTTCGAGAAGAACAAATACGTTTTCGATATAACCGGCGACGTATGGCAAAAAATCGAAGATAAGATTTCAGAACTTATCGAAGAGCGCGAAGAAAAAGCAATGCAAAACGAAGAGAGCAAAGAGCAAGACATAGCCGAAGCGGATAAAAAATGGGATAAAGTCGCGGACGAAATCAATGCCGTGGTGAGGGATATTTGCAAATATCTCGACGGAAAAGACGAAAAAGCATTGAAACAAGCGGCGTGGGAGAAAAAGGCGAGTTTGCTGCTTGCGATCACCGAAAATTACGAAATGAGCATTGCGAACAAAATGCGGCTTGCGGCGGACAGAATCCAACTGAAACTGTTGCCGGAGATGAAAAAAATACAAGAGCAGGCGAAGAGCCTGTAAGGGAGGAACTTTTGAAAAAACTAAAATTTATCATGTCGGCGGTGATGCTGACGGCGTGTATGAGTGCGTTTATCGGCGCGGGCGGAGCGACGGCGTTTGCCTATGAAGGCGAAGAACCCGCTATCGAATGCGAACACGAATACACGGAAGAAACGGTATCGGGTACTTGCTACGAAAAAGGGTATACGAAATATACCTGTAACCTTTGCGGCGATACCTATACGGACAATTATACCGAGGCGAACGGGCATAAGTTTGACGAAATCGTGATCGAACCGACCTGCACGCACAGAGGGTATACCATTCATTATTGCAAAGAGTGCGGATACGAATATTCTGACAGTTACGTTCCCGCTACTGGACATGCATATTTGCCCGAAGAACACCTTGCCACTTGCACGGAAAACGGTTATACCGAATACGTTTGCGAAAACTGCGGCGACAGTTATACGGTGGACGGCGAAGAAGCAATCGGACACGATTACGAGGAAAAGACGGTCG
>USOJ01000036.1 GCA_900556195.1 uncultured Eubacteriales bacterium | reverse complement strand
TTTTGGAGCAATTTTCGGTATCGACGCTCAAACCGTTTGAAATCGAAAACGACGAAGAGTCGATTTGTGCTTGCGGCGGACTTATCGCATACCTTAAAGAAACGCAAAAGCACGCGCTCGTAAACGTGAACAACGTAATAAAAGAGAGAAAAGAGCAGTGCATGACTCTCGATTATAACTCGCTTAAAAATCTCGAACTCGTAAAGAGCATGCGCGACGGAAAACGTTACGGCTCGCTTTTATGGCTGCTCGATAAAACCGATACGGCTATGGGCTCCCGACTTCTGTCGCAATGGATAACGACTCCGCTTATATCCGAAGAAAAAATAAATTACAGATTAGACGGCGTGAACGAATTATATTCTTCGGCAATTCTTCGCGGTGGTATAGACGAGAGACTCGGCGATATCCGCGATATGGAAAGGCTCGCGGGCAGAATATCCAACGGAAACGCGACCCCGTCAGACTGCTATTCTTTATCGGAATCGATGCTCGCATTGCCGAACATTAAAATTCTTCTGTTTGGTTCGACCGTTAAAATTATGCAGGATATATCCGATAATATCGACGATTTTACGGATATCGCCAAACTTATTCAAAGCGCGATAAACTCCGACCCGACGACGTACAGTAAAGACAGAAATTACATACGCGACGGATTCGATAAAGAACTTGACAGATTGCGTCAGATGCGCAATCATTCCGGCGATATAATTAAGCAAATCGAAACGCAGGAAAAAGAAAAAACGGGTATCAGAACTCTCAAAATCGCTTACAACAAAGTGTTCGGTTATTATATCGAAGTCAGCAACTCTTTCAAAGACAAAGTTCCTTATAACTATATCCGTAAGCAAACGACCGTAAACGGCGAAAGGTACGTTACCGAAGAACTTAAAAACATCGAAGTCGAAATTTTGTCCGCAGACGAATCGATTAAACGCATCGAGATAGAAATTTTCTCGAAAATAAAAGCATTACTTGCGGAAAATATCAAGCGAATACAACGCACGGCAAACGCGATAGCCTGCCTTGACGTTTTATGTTCTTTTGCGAAAGTAGCAAAAAAATACAATTATTGCAAACCGCAAATAGTCGGCGAAAACGACGCTTTCAACGTCGTAGGCGGCAGACACCCGGTCGTCGAAGCCTCGTCTTACGACGCTTTCGTATCTAACGACGCTTATATCGATAACGGCGACAGCCGCGTAATGATAATTACCGGACCGAACATGGCGGGTAAAAGTACGTACATGCGTCAAAACGCGCTCATATGCGTAATGGCGCAAATCGGCTCTTTCGTACCCGCAAAATCGGCAGAAATTCCCATCGTTGACAGAATTTTTACCCGTATCGGCGCAAACGACAACATAATTTATAATCAATCGACGTTTATGGTTGAGATGACGGAAGTTGCAACTATACTGCTACACGCGACTAAACGCAGCCTTCTTATTCTCGACGAAGTCGGCAGAGGAACGAGCACTTTCGACGGACTCGGTATTGCCTGGGCAGTCGTCGAATATCTCGCAGAAAACGTTCGCGCAAAAACGCTTTTCGCGACGCATTATCACGAACTTTCGGAACTCGAAGGGGTAATCGAAGGCGTTAAAAATTATAAAATCACCGTAAAGGAACTCAACGGGAAAATCGTATTTTTACGAAAAATCATGCGGGGCAGCGCAAATAAGAGTTTCGGTATAGAAGTTGCCGCTCTTGCAGGCGTACCGAAAGTCGTAACGGATAGGGCGAAAGTAATACTGAAACGACTTGAAAAGAACGACTTAACCCGTACTATGCTGCCGCAGAATACGAAAAACACGGAAACCGTCGAAGAAAAGACGGAGAAACCGCTTTCGGATGCAGAAGAAATTTTATTATCCACCGATATAAATTCTCTTACACCGATTGCGGCGTTCAAACTCGTTATGGAATTAAAAGACAAGGTAAAAGAAGAACATGAGTAAAATCGTATTGCTTCCGAAAGAAGTTTACAATCGAATAGCGGCGGGCGAAGTAGTCGAAAGACCGTTTTCCGTCGTAAAAGAATTAGTCGAAAACTCCATCGACGCAGGCGCGACCGATATAACTATAAAACTCGAAGACGGCGGAAAAAAACTTATTTCCGTCAAAGACGACGGTTCGGGTATCGAAAAAGACGATTTAATCAATGCCACCATGCCGCACGCAACGAGTAAAATCAGAACGGCCGACGATCTCGATAAAATCGCCACGCTCGGATTCAGAGGCGAAGCGCTCGCTTCTATCGCTTCCGTTTCGGTAATGAAAATTACGTCCAAAGTAAGAGACGCCGAAATCGGGCATTATATCGAATCGAATTACGGCGTTATATCCGACGTTGAACCTTTCCCCGCAGACGACGGCACTCAAATCGAAGTGAGAGATCTTTTCAAAAATACTCCCGCAAGAGAAAAGTTTTTGAAACCGTCAAAAAACGAAGAAGCGGATATAGCCAACGTTGTTACGAGGCTCGTCTTTTCACATCCCGAAATTTCGTTCAGACTGATTTTCGACGGGAAAGAAAAATTACATACCCCGGGCGGAACTCTCGACGAAGCGATTATCGGAATTTACGGATACGAAACCATACGCGACTGTCTGGAAATCGAAACCGTTAAAAACGGCTTGAAAATCAGCGGTTTTATCGGTCAGAACTACTTCGTAAAACCTAACAGAACCTATCAGACGATCATTCTCAACGGCAGATACGTTCAGAACGTAACGCTGCAAACCGCTATCCATAACGCATACGCGCCGTATTTAATGAAGCGTAAGTATCCCTTTTACGTTCTTAAAATCGACGTTGATCCCGAGTTCGTAGACGTAAACGTTCACCCGAATAAAGCCGACGTAAGATTTGCCGACAACCACGTCGTTTACGGCGCAATTTATTCGGTAATTTCAAAGGTTTTAGAAGGAAGCGCGGAAGCGATAAACATAATAAAAAACAACGATTATCTCAAAAAACAGTCGATACTCGATTATCAGCAAAAAATCGATTATACTTCTTCGACTTCTGCCGCAGCGACCGAACAACCGCAATATAACAAAACGGACGATACTCCCGAAGAATTCGTATCCGTACCGGTCAGCGATACTCCCGTTTACGTTCCTCCGTACCTTAAAAACGCGGCAAAATATTTTGCTCCCGACGCTCATAAATTATTTGAAAATATGTCCGTTGCCGAACCTACGGAACAAGAAAGACGGGAAGAGAATAAAAAAACGAATATCGACGATATATTTGCCGAAAACAAAAAGTATATCGAAGAGTTGGAAGCCCGAAAAGAAAATTCACAGGCTCAAACCGAAATTCCCGTGGAATCTCCGTTCAGGGTGGTAGGACAAGTACTCACGACTTATCTGATACTCGAAAAAGGCGAAGATATCTACTTTATCGACCAGCACGCCGCTCACGAGAGGCTGCTTTTCGATAAATTCAGCGAAGATTATATAAGCGGTAATCTCGACGAACAAACGCTCCTTCTCCCGTACACTTTCCCCGTAAATGATAAAGAATCCGAATTCATCACGGCGAGATTTCAGGATTTCAGAAAAATCGGCATAGACGTTGCCGAATACGACGACGGTGTGTTTGCCGTTTATTCCTTGCCGCTGTATCTGCTCGGTATGGACATAAAAGCGTTTTTCGAAGACGTACTTTCCGATATGTCGCTTCGTAAAATCGACATGCCCGATATTTTAAGAGAAAAAATCGCGCAAAAGGCGTGCAAAGCGGCAATAAAATCGGGCAAAATGCTTTCGCAATCCGAAATCGACAAGTTGTTGGAAAAATTAAACGGCAATATGGGGCTTAAATGTCCGCACGGAAGACCTATCGCCATTAAAATCACCCGTACGGAAATCGATAAATGGTTCAAACGAATAGTATGAAAGAAAAAATACTTATCGTTTGCGGGCCTACCGCATCGGGGAAAACGGCTTTGGCTGTCGATATCGCAAGAAAATATAACGGCGAAGTTATCTCTGCGGATTCCGTCGCCGTTTACAAAAATCTCGATATAGGCTCAGCGAAACCCGAAATAGAAGAAATGCAGGGCATTCCTCATTACATGATTGACGTAGCGGACGAAACCGCCGAATTTTCGGTTTCGGACTATGAAAATCAGGCGCTTAAAATAGTCTACGACGTATTATCCCGCGGTAAGTTGCCTATTATTTGCGGCGGAACGGGCTTTTACGTCAACTCTTTGATTTATAAAATGAGTTACGGCAATGCGAGATGCGATTTGGACTTACGTAAAAAATACGAAGAAATCGCCGAAAAACATGGCAATCTCGCAGTCTGGAACGAATTGAATAAGATAGACGAGCAAACAGCGAAAAAGTTACACCCGAACGATCTCGTAAGAGTTATTCGCGCGATAGAGATATTCTATTCGACGGGAATTAAAAAATCCGAAGTCGTAGACGAATTGATTCCGCGATTCGATTATTTTGCAATTATGCCGGAGATCCCTCGCGAAAAACTTTACAAAAGAATAAATTCGCGAGTCGATAATATGCTTGAAAAAGGACTCGTAAACGAAGTAAAAGGTCTTATAGCGAAAGGGATTACGTTAGATAATCAATGTATGCAGGGGATTGGATATAAGGAAATTTATCCTGCCGTTATCAACGGCGAAGAAATTCCCGTAGAAGAAATAAAACGAAATTCCAGACGTTACGCAAAACGACAATTAACGTTTTTCAAGCGCATAAATCCGTATAAGTACGATGCGGAAACGGACGAAAACAAATCAAAATTATATAGTAAAATAGACGAATTTCTCGAAAAAACTCAAAATGACGAATAAAATATCCGCGTTTTAATTTACGCGGATATTTTTTATTTCTGATCTGATTTTAGGGTATACGGTTTTTCTGACCGTAAAAGATATTTCCGTTCCGTTGTTGCAGTAATCTAATTTATAATTTTCAAGATATTGCGTCAACTTGTAAAATTCACCGATTTTTTCATGCGGAACGGTGATTTTTATCTGCTCGAACTGATTTTCGATTTCTTTTTTTATCGCGGAAATAAGTTTATCGACGCCTTTGTTTTGCTTTGCCGAAATTAAAATTCCGTCCGTCGGTAAAAATTCAAAATCACTTATTTTATCGGCTTTATTATAAACTTTTATGATGTTTGCGTTCGGCTTTATACGTATAATTTCGTCTTTTGCAACTTCAGATTGTTCGCTTAAATTACTTGAAGAAACGTCGCATACGTTCAAGACTACGTCCGCGTTTTCTACGCTTTGAAGCGTTGATCTGAACGCTTCGATAAGGCTGGTCGGAATATCTCTGATAAACCCTACGGTATCTACGAATATTACGTTGAAATCTCCGATTTTTACTTTACGCGCGGTAGGGTCGAGCGTCGCGAATAGTTTATCTTCGGCAAGTACGTCGCTTCCCGAAAGCAAATTCAGAAGGGTAGATTTGCCTGCGTTCGTGTATCCTGCAAGAGCAACTACTATCGCTCCGTTTTTCTTTCGTCTTTCTCCGACTGCGTTTCGACGTTTTTCAAGGTCTTTCAGAGAATTTTTCAGCGAATTTATGCGATTTCTTATATATCTTTTATTCGTTTCGAGTTGAGTTTCGCCGGGACCTCTCGTGCCTATTCCTCCTCCGAGTCGCGACAAGGGTTTTCCTTGCCCGTTTAAGCGCGGCAATAAATATTCGAGTTGAGCGAGTTCTACCTGCAATTTGCCTTCCGCCGTCGTTGCGTTAAGGGCAAAAATGTCGAGAATAAGGGTAGTCCGATCAATTACTTTAATTTCTAAAATATCGCTTAAATTCTGCGTTTTTGAAGGCGATAGCGTACCGTCGAATATAACCGTATCGGCGTTCGCCGCCCGAATTTCGGTTTTTAATTCTTCGAGTTTTCCTTTTCCGAAAATCGTAGCGGGGCAGACTTCTCTTATGAATTGATATCCCGAGCCTACGACTTCCGCGCCTGCCGTTTTAACTAAACTCGACAATTCTTCGATTCTCGGCGATATATCGCTTTTATCGTATAAAGCGAACAACAAAAATACCTTTTCGTTTCTTTTTCGTTTATCGATCGTTATCATCTTCGTCCTTTCTCAGTTTCACGAATTCAACGGCGTTTTTACGCGAATCCTGACTGATTGCAGCGTAGTGTTTACGGGTAGTGTTTACGTCTTTATGCCCTAAAAAGTCGGCGACGGCATAAATATCTCCCGTTTTTCGGTACAAATCCGTGCCAAACGTACTACGTAATTTATGCGGAGTGATATTTTTCAAAGGCGTAACTTCTTTCGCGTAGTTTTTTACCAGAACTTCGACAGCACGCACGGAAATACGCTTATTTTTAAGCGAAACAAAAAGGGCAGTTTCGTTTTTATCGAGTTTTAAGTCGTATCTGTAATCAAGCCAACGCAAAAGGGCGTCTTTTACTTCGTCGTTATAATACAAAATCGTGCGGCTTCCGCCTTTTCTGGTAACTATGAAACTGTTTTCGTTAAAATCAAAATCGTCAACGTTTAGTCCGACCAACTCGCTGATACGTATACCTGTGCCTAAAAACAAAGATAAAATCGCGTAATCTCTGATTTTCAACTTCTCGTGGTAGGCGTTTTTACGACCCGAAAAAGCATCGTCGCTATCGGCGTAAGACAAAAGTTTTTCAACTTCGTTACCCTCGAGCCTGATTATTTCTTTTTCATGCAGTTTCGGGGTAGGGATTTTCGAAGCAACGTTAGATTTTATCTCGTTTTTATTAAAAAAGTAACGAAACAACGCTCTTACGGTAGATAATTTGCGTTTTTTACCTTTTTCATCGCACGAAAGTACTTTACCGTTCATTTTATAATGCGATAAATAGTTCAGAAATCGCTCGATATCCGTAGAGGTAACGTCGTCTAAAATCCCGATTTTCATATCTTCTACGGGGATTTTCTTAACTTGCGACAAATAATCGAAGAATATACGTAAGTCGTACGCATAATTTAATCTTGTAAGAGCCGAAGTATTATTGCCGATACCGTAAAAAAATTCGGAACAAAAATAGGGCATTTCAAGGCTTAACGCTTCGATTTTTTCTTCGCAGTCAATATTTCGTTGTAAGTAGTAATCGTTTTTCTTGTCGCTCATAATTATATGATACCACAATCGGGCAGAAAAGTAAAACGAAATATAAATTTTAGCGAATTCGAAATTAAATTTTACGAAAGGATAGTTGAAATATTTGCTCGATATTTCAAATTTATCATTGCGTAAAACACAAGTTTTACGCAATGATACGGTATTTTTTGACGGTTTCTATAAAACAATACTTTCTAAAATCGCTTATAACACGGCGCATTTTCAATTTTTTTATGATTTTCTTCAAAATTTGCCTTAAACCTTGACAATTTTCGTAATTCTTTGTATAATGTATTTATTAAATATTCGGAGAGATTTTATGGACTTAAACGGAGATATGATTCGCGGTCATATCGATACGATAATTCTTTTGTCTTTGGTTGACGGAGACAAAGATTCAAACGAAATTCGTAAAAACATCGAAGAGCGTTCCGATAACAAGTTCAGCGTCAAACAAGGCACGTTTTACAGCGCAATGCAACGCCTCGTGAAACAAAGTCTTATTAAAGAATATCGTTCGAGCGCAACCGACGGCATAAGACGTAAATACTTCAGCCTGACTGAAAAAGGCGAAAAACTCGTCGAAAACAACCGTAAAGAATGGCT
>USOJ01000035.1 GCA_900556195.1 uncultured Eubacteriales bacterium | reverse complement strand
CCGCCGCAAGAAACAGGCTCGGCGAAGACGGATATAATATTATCCACAACAACTGCGAACATTTCGTCAACGAGTGCGCGTTCGGAGTAAAGAGAAGCGCGCAGGAAGAAGAAATTCGTCGCAAATGGAACGCAAGACCGAGATTAGACGTTTATATATGTCTCGATAAAAGCGCGCCGCAGGCGGAATTCGTTCCAACGATAAGACGAAAATCGATTGAACGCGTAAAAAACGTGAAATTGCTTGAAGAAAAGAGGCTCACCTGGAACGTTTTGACTTACGCTGCCGCCGCTTCTTTTCGGGTTGATTTGAAAGACGTAAAATTCGGACTTAAAAGGAACGGCAAATGGGTCGCGGATAAGTTTTATTTTTCTTTGTCGCATTCGGGCGAGGCGGCGGTTGCCGTCGTTTCCGACGCGGCTTGCGGCGTCGATATAGAAAATATCGCAAAGTTTTCGAAAAAATGCGAAGACGAAAGTTTTTGCAAGGCGTTCGCGAAAAAGATAAATTGCGAAACGACCGATTGCTTGTCGACGTTAAAAAGTTGGACGGGCAAAGAAAGCGTGTATAAAGCGTACGGAAAAGGAAGTTTTGCTCCGAATAAGACTTCGTTTGACGAACGTAAGATAAATTACATTAAAATCGACGATTATCTTTTATCCGTCGTCGGCGAAGGCGAAAGACCCGTCAATTATTTTTTAATAGAAAACGGTAAAAGTCGCATGATTTTGAAAGGAGATTACGAGTGCGTATAATAATTATAACGGCAGTATCCGTCGTTGCGTTTCTGCTGCTCGAATTCGTAATTTCTTACGCGATAGTAAATCGTCTGATGTTCGTAAGATTTTTCAAAAGGCGCGCCGACGAAGACGTTTTGTCCGTATCCCTCGAAGACGGTTATTACGATAATTGCAGGAGCGAGATGAAGGCGGCTGCCGGCGAAATCGAAAAGTTGAGCGGCGAAAGAATTACTACTACGTCAAAAGACGGAATTACGCTTTCGGCGAAATTATTTTCCCGCGGCAGTAATAAACTCATTATGTTTTTTCACGGCGTCCGTTCTTACCCACCGTATTGTTTCGGCGTTTTCGCGCTCGAAGCGTATAAAAGGGGTTACGACGTGTTGTTCGTCGATCAGAGAGCGCAATGGGAGAGCGGCGGTAAATATATCACGTACGGTAAGAGAGAAAGCGACGACGTTTTACGTTGGCTTGAAAAATTCAACGATGATAAGATAAAAGAAATTTACCTTTACGGTATTTCTATGGGCGCGTCGACTCTCTGTTACGCTTCGGATAAAATTGCCGATAAAAGAGTTAAGGGCATAGTTTCGGATTGCGGATATACTTCGCCCGAAGAACTCGTCGACCATATTCTGACAAGACAAAAAGTACCGAAATTTCTCGTTGCCGCCGCATTTTATTCCGGAGAAAAGATTGCAAAAGCGGGTATGAAAGACAAAACGGAAGAACATCTGTCAAAGACGAGTATTCCGGTATTCTTCATTCACGGCGAAGACGATACGGTAGTTCCCGCTTCACATTCGGAAAGGAATTTTAACGCTTGTAGGTCAAAAAAAAGGCTTGAAATAGTAAAAAATGCGGGGCACGCTTGCGCGGCCGTGGTCGGCGGAAAAGAATTAAGAGATAAAATATTTTTATTTTTAGGAGATAACAATGAATAAAACTTTCGTAATTTTACCCGACGTTACTTGCGATTTGAGCGAGGAAATAAGAAAAGAATACGATATAGAGTTCATAAAAGGACATTACAAAACTCCCGACGGACAAGATCGCGTCGCCGATTTAACTTGGGGCGATACGACTTCGGAAGAATTTTATAAACAACTCAAACTCGCGCCTAACGATTTTTCGACTTCGCCGCCGAACGTTCAGGAGTGCGCCGACGCTTTTGAAGAAAGGGTTAAAAACGGCTACGGCGTACTTGCGCTTTCGATTTCTTCGGGTATATCCGGTACTTATAACTTTATGGTCGAAGCGGCTAAACAAGTTAAAGAAAAGTATCCCGACGCTCATATAAGAATTATCGATTCCATGCGTTTCAGTTCGGGTTTCGGTATTATCGCTATTTACGCATCGTTGCTTCGTAGCGAAGGTAAAACCATAGACGAAGTTGCCGACTGGATAGAGGAAAACAAAAATCGCGTACATCAGGCAGGTTGGCTCGACGATCTCTCGTTCGTTGCAAAAAAAGGCAGAATTACTCAGGCAAAAGCCTTTTTCGGAACGCTTGCGGGCGTTAAGCCTATAGGCGAATTCGACTATAACGGGCTCGTTACTTCGATAGGTAAAGCGAAAGGTGAAAAACAGGCGTATAAGGCGCTTATCGGCTATATCGGTAAGACGATAGACAACCCGGAAGAACAGATAATTCTTATCGCCACTTCCGACAGGAAGAAGCAGGCGGAAGTTTATAAAGCGATGATCGAAGAGAATTTTCACCCGAAAGCAATATACGTAAACGGCGTATTTCCGTCTTGCGGAATCAACGTCGGTCCCGGACTTATGGCTGCGTATTATTTAGGTAAGCCTATCTCGAAAGGACTTGAAGAAGAAAGGAAAATTTTAGCGGACTTGCTTGCCGCAAAATAATTCCCGATATAAAGAAGGTATAAAAGTAAAGTACTTATGAAATTACTGAAAAGTAAAGGAAAAATGTTTTTATACGCCTGTTCGGCAATCGGTGTAAATCTTCTCAACCTTATGGTAGGGTCGTTTTTATGCAGCGCGTTGCTCGTTGGCGGGTTTGGTACGGACGCAATAGCAAATCAAACTTTCGAAGGCAGAGATTTGGTCGTTGCGGGTGGTTGGGCGGCTTTCGTCCTCGTCGCGAAGATTATAGACGGCGTTATCGATATCCCCATGGCTACGTTTACCGACAACTTGCGTTCCAAATGGGGTCGCAGGCGTCCGACGATTTTGATCGGTCTGATAATTTTAATATCGTCTTACATAGCGTTTGCGTTGTTCACTCCCGATAAATCAGGGGTAACGTGGTTTAATACGATTTATTACGGAATAGTGCTTTGTATATTCTATTGTTCGTATACGCTTACAATGGTAAGTTACTACGCGACGTTTACCGAAATAGTCGATAACGAACAAGACAGAAACTTCATATCCAACGTAAAATCGGTATGCGATATAGTTTATTTCATAATCGGTTACGTAGTAGTCGGGTTAATACTTAAAGGACTTAATATTCGTTACGTAGCGTTGGTCGTCTTACCGCTCGTTTTGTTGATGCTCATTCCGCTCTTTATGATAAAAGAACAGTCAACCGAAAACGGAGTTATAAGGGAAAACGGCGAAAAAGAAGAAACGGTAAATCTATTCAAATCGATATTCTATACTCTTAAAAACAAAGACTTCATATGCTGGATGATAGTTTATTTCTTTCTGACGTTCGGCGTACAATTGTATTTAGGCGGAATAAACGAATATTTTTCTTACACGGGTATGAGCATGATGCTCGTAATGATTGCGGCTTTCGCGCCCGTTCCCGCAACTTTGTTTTTGTATAACTACATTATCAAAAAGAAAGGTTTCAGATTTGCTATACAATACGTTTTATTGATATTCGCATTGTCTATGGCTGCGCTTTTCGGCGCATACTATATTCCGAGCGTAATCGCAAAGAAAATAATATCGATACTCGGCGGACTTATTTGTTCCTTCGCCGTGGGGGCGATTTTCTCGGTTGCGTATTCTATTCCGTCGCAACTCGCCGCCGACGACGAGGCGAGAACGGGAATTTCTCATTCCGCCATGTACTTTGCCGTACAGGGCTTGTTTGCCGGAATAGCAAGCGGGCTTGCTACAGGCGCTGTACTCGTCGCGCTTAAAAAGACGCAGACAATCGAATTTATGACCCTGATTTCGTCGATAGGTTGTATTGTTGCGTTTGCGTTTACGTTTATTTTGCCGAAATCTATCGTGAATTTGGGTAAAGAAAGCGTTAAACGGACTATAGAACCGATTGCAAAATCTGCCGAAACTCCTGAAATAGAAGTTACGCCTTCTAAAAAACCGGAATGCAGGTGTCCCTACTGCGGTATAAAAGTAAAAGAAGACGCTGAAAAATGCCCGAATTGCGGAGCAATTTTATAACGAACTGAAAAACGATGAAACTCGAAAGAATTAACGGCGTGATTTTCGAAGCCATGGTAAAAGGCGGCTACAATAATCTATGCCTTCACGAAAAAGAAATAAACGACATGAATATCTTTCCCGTACCTGACGGAGATACGGGATACAATATGCGTATGACGCTCGAAAACGGCATTAAACACGCGCGTCCGAATAAACACCTCGGCGAGTACTTAAAGGAATTAAGCCACGGAATGTTGCTCGGCGCGAGAGGAAATTCGGGGGTTATATTGTCGCAATTGTTTCACGGTATGTCCGTCGAACTCGAACGCAAAAGCATAGTCGACGCTGGCGAACTTCGCGACGCTCTCGTAAGGGCTTATAAAACCGCGTACGCAGCGGTTGCTCATCCCGTCGAAGGTACGGTTTTAACCGTTGCAAGAGAGGGCATAGAAAACGTCCGCGCGCAGGTAAGGCGCGGCACTACCGTAGATATGGTAATGTCTATGTATCTTGCCGAAATGCGTAAATCCGTTAAAAACACTCCCGAAATACTTAAAGTGTTAAAAGACGCAGGCGTTCTCGACAGCGGCGCGGTAGGGTATATAACCGTTATCGACGGCATGACGAGGGCAATGTACGGCGAAAAAATCGTATCCGACGGCGCAAAAAATTTAACCGAAAAGGCGACGGACGTAACTAATTCGTTTAACGAAACTTCCACGTTCGCATACGGCTATTGTACCGAATTTTTGTTACAACTCTTAAACGGAAAGACCGACGTGTATTCGTTCAATCTGAACGATTTTATCAAAGAATTGTTGCCTATGGGCAATTCGCTCGTCGTTATCCGTTCCGGGTCGATAGTAAAAGTGCATATTCATACGTTTGAACCCGAAAACGTGATACGCTCCGCAAGGCGTTACGGCGAATTTATATCTTTCAAACTCGAAAACATGCAGGTACAACACAGCGAATTCGAGAACGGAAAAGCCGAACGCGAAGTCGCGCTCTCTGCTTCCGACGACGATCTGTATACCCCTAAAACGATTGACCGTACTGCGGAACATAAACCGCTTGCGATTGTTGCCGTGGCGGACGGAGGCGGAATAACCGAAATTCTGAAAAGTTGCGGCGCAGACGTCGTACTTTCGGGCGGGCAGACTATGAATACGTCCACCGAAGATTTCGTTGCGGCATATAAAAGCCTTAACGCGGATAAAATAGTGGTTTTGCCCGATAACGGCAATATCGAACAGGCGGCGATACAAGCGGCAACCGTATGCGAACTCGGCGACAAAATAGTCGTTATTCCTACGAAATCTGTAATTGAGGGTTATTACGCATTGGCGATCGGTTCGCCAGAAATCGAAGACGTAGACGAGCGTATAGCCGCAATGAAAGACGGAGCGGAAAGTATATTAACGGTTTCCGTCGCTATGGCTGTTAAAGATTACGTCGGCGACGGTTTATCTTGCCAAAAGGGCGATTATTTAGGTTTTATCGGAAAGAAACTCGTTTCCACAGAAAAAGACCGAGATACCGCGCTCGTAAAAGCGTTGAAAGCGGTTGAAAATCTTGAAGATAAAAGCACTTTCGTAATTCTCAAAGGGGCAAAGATAAGCGAGAACGACGAAGAAAATTTAAGTAAATCGCTTGAAGAAGAATTTTCGGATATAAGCGCGGAGTTTCTCGACGGCGGGCAAAAAATTTACGATTATATAGTAGGCATCGTATGATAGCGTTGTATATTTTTCTCGGTATTATAGGCGCGGCTCTCGTCTTGTACGTCTTTCCTAATCTGCTTATAGCGTCGGTGGTATACCGCATATTGCTCGTTCGTACAAGTAAGAAAAAGTGGTCGAGAAATTGCAGTTGGGACGACGAAGAACAAAAGAAAATGTTCGCTCTCGGCGAAGAATGGGGCAAAGAACGCGAAAAATACCACGAAAGGGTTTCGATTAAAAGCGGAAAATTCAATCTCGTCGGCGAGTATTTCGATTTCGGTTATAAAAAAGCCGTGATTATTATTCCGGGCAGAATGGAAACGTGCGTGTATTCGTATTATTTTGCCGCTCCTTACGAAAAACTCGGCTATAACGTGCTTGCGATAGACAACCGTTCTCACGGTTTGTCCGACGGCAGATATAATACGCTCGGAATAAAGGAATATAAAGATATAATCGAGTGGGCAAAATTTTTGCACGATGACAAAAAGATAAACAAAATCTGGATTCACGGCATATGTATAGGCGCGGCTACCGCGCTTAACGCCTTCGTATCGAGCGAAGCCCCCGATTATCTCGAAGGGCTTACGAACGACGGTATGTATCTGCATTTCGGCGATATGCTCGAAAAACGTATTAAAGAAAGGGGGCACGCCGTTCACCCTTGCGTAGATATCGTTATGCAGATGATTAAAGTTCACGCAGGTAAAAATCCCGCGAAATGCGGACCGATAAGTTGCATAGACGAAATGCGTAAACCTATGCTTTTTATTTACAGCAAAGAAGACGTGTATTCGGATAAAGAATCCATCGGAAAGTTGTTTGAAAAGTGCGGGGCGGAAGATAAAAAACTCGTCTGGTTCGATAAGGGCATACATTCGCACATACGCATAAACGCAGAAGAAAAATACGACGAAATGATAATGAATTTCGTTAAAGAAGCGACGCATGAATAAAGTTGCGTTTTTCACGACGGACGTCGAATCTTTTTTCGATACGAGTTGCGTGAAAGAAAAGGGAATACGGTTTGATAAAAACTACGACGGCGTAGAAGGATTTGCAGATTATCTGTCGTTGCTTGACGAATACGGTATTCGCGCAACTTTGTTTCTGACAGCCGATACTGCAAATCGTTGGCAAGAAATTTTGAAAAAAGCGGTAAAAAACGGACACCGACTTGCCGTACACGCTTATAACCACGAAGACGTTACGCGCCTTTCCGGCGATGAGTTTATATGCGACGTAACGAAAGCGAAAGAGGTCGTCGAAGAAATTTACGGAACGAAAGTCGCGGGTTACAGAGCGCCGTGTTTCGGAATAAACGAAAGTAAAATAGAGATACTTAAAAGCGCGGATTACGGTTACGATTCGAGCGCGCTTAACTACGGAAAGGCTTTGCGTTCCGATTGCCTGCCGCTCGGAAAGTACGATAAAATCAACGACGTCGTTTACGAAAAAGACGGTTTCTTCGAAGTCAAACCGTGCGTAGCGAAAACGATCTTCGGGCAAATTCCCGTATGCGGCGGAGGATATTTAAGGCTTGCTCCGTGGTCGGCAGTAAAACGATCGGTAAAAAAATATATAAAAAGCGCAAACGCATATCTGTTTTACGTTCACCCGTTCGAAACTTATTGCGGCGACTTTCCGAAATATAAAGAGTTGTCTTTATTTGAAAGAGCGTTCGTATCGCGCGGGCGTAAGTCGTATCTCAAAAAAATACGCAATATAATAGAAATGCTTATAGAAAACGGCTACGGATTTTCAAGTATAGAAGATTATTTAGCCGACTTAAAAGAAAAATAAGGAGAGTAAATGAGAGATAAGAAAAAAGGTGGAGGGCTGATGAAGATAGTCGACGCGCTCGGCAAAGCGGAAAAGAAACGCGCGGTCGCACAGACGATAGTCGCGG
>USOJ01000034.1 GCA_900556195.1 uncultured Eubacteriales bacterium | reverse complement strand
AGTTCAGTGCTTCAGCCTGCGGAGCTGTGGCAGGAAAGCGGCAGATGGGACGCATACGGTCCTGAAATGTGGAGAATTAAAGACAGAAACGGCAGAGATTTCTGCCTCGGACCTACAGCAGAGGAAGTGTTTACAGACATAATCAAAAGCGATGTAACATCACACAGACAGCTTCCGCAGATGCTGTATCAGTTTACGGATAAATTCAGAGATGAGGCTCGTCCGAGATTCGGTATGATGAGATCACGCGACTTCATAATGAAAGACAACTATTCATTCGACAAGGACCCTGCGGGTATGGACGAAAGCTATGATTTAATGTTTGATGCATACAGCAGAGTGTTCACACGCTGCGGACTGAATTTCAGACCTGTAGAGGCGGACAACGGCGCAATAGGCGGTACCGGCTCACACGAATTTACGGCGCTCTGTGAATACGGAGAATCTGAAATCGTATACTGCGACCACTGCGATCTTGCGACAACAGTCGAAAAGGCAGAGTGCAAGGATGCTCCTGCGCAGAGCGATGAAATGCTTCCTCTCGAAAAGGTGCATACTCCGGGAACCAAGACTATTGACGAGGTTGCAGACTTCTTAAACCTGGACAAAGAGCAGACTATCAAAGCGCTGCTGTTTGAAACATATGATGCAGACGGAAATGTTGAAGGGTATGTTGCGGCGTTTATCAGAGGCGACAGAGAACTTAATATGACTAAGCTTGTAAACGCTCTTGGAATTCACGAATATGCAATCGCATTTGCAGACGAGGAAAAAATGTCAGCGGCAACAGGCTGCGTAGGCGGCTTTACAGGTCCTGTAGGCCTGCACGACTGCAAGGTTATTGTAGACAGCGAGCTTGTGGGACTAAAGAACCTGTGCGCAGGCGCATGCGAAACAGACCACCACTTCATAAATGTAAACTACGGCAGAGATTACGAGGGAGATATTGTAACAGACCTCAAGGTTCTCAAAGAGGGAGATGCATGCCCTGTATGCGGAGCGCCTGTTAAGCACGCAAGAGGCGTTGAGGTAGGACAGATATTCAAGCTGGGAACTAAATATTCAGAGCCTATGGGAGCAACATACAAGGACGAAAACCAGAAAGACCAGCTTATCTGGATGGGCTGCTACGGTATAGGTGTTTCACGTACATTCCAGGCGATTATAGATATGCCTGAAAACCATGACGACAACGGTATCATATGGCCTATGTCGGTTGCGCCTTACCACGCAATTATAACTATTGTAAAGACAGGCGATGCGGCAATGGAAAAGGTAGCTGAGGATATATATGAGAAGCTTCAGAATGCCGGCGTTGAGGTGCTGCTTGATGACAGAAAGGAAAGACCGGGAGTTAAATTCAAGGATGCGGACCTTATGGGTATTCCTGTTGCAATCACAGCGGGAAGAGCTGCGGCAGACGGCAAAGTTGAGTTCAAGCTTAGAAGAGATGCCGAGAAACAGGAGCTTACAATTGAAGAGGCTGTAGCAAAGACCATTGAGATTGTAAACAGAGAAAAAGACGGCAGACACTTCTTTAATAAATAGTGAGCTTGCACAAATCAAAAGGAGGTTATTATGTCAAGACGAAATGACAGTTGGGTATGCCCTAAATGCGGCAACAGAGGAGCAGACGTTGATCAGCTTCAGGCAACAGGAGGAAACTTTGCCAAGCTGTTTGATGTGCAGAACAAAAAGTTTAATACAGTAAGCTGTACCAAGTGCGGCTATACTGAATTATATAGAGGAGAAACCGATGACCTTATGAATGTTATCGATTTCCTGTTCGGGTAAGGAGGAAAAAATGAAAAGTATTACCGATAAAAAAATGAAAGAACTCATTAAAAAAGCGGACGAAGCGAAGACGAACGGCAAGCCGCTCGGCGAAGTTTTCGAAGAATTCGCAAAAAAGACGGGCGGAGCGAAAGGCTCGATAAGAAACGCCTATTACGCGGCGATAAAACGCGCGGATACGGATAAAGAATACTCCAAAGCGGTGCTCGGCGAAATAAAACCGAAAGTCGCGAAAATTATAGAGTTCGACGAAGCCGAAGCGAAGATTATGCTAAAAAAAATTCTGATTAAAGTTACCGAGGGCAGGTCTGTAAGAAGCAGCATAGGGCTTATCGCTTCCGACCCGAAACAGGCTTTAAGGTATCAGAATAAATATCGGAATATGATCGCTTGCGATAAGCCGACGGTAATCGAAACGGTAAACGAAATAAAGCGGGAACGGGGCGAGTGTTATAACCCCTACGACAGGCGCGAAGAACCTGTGCTAAAAAGACTTAAAGCAGATATAAACGCTCTATACGACCGTATTGCGGAAAACTTACGAAAAGAAAACGAAGCGTTGAAAAGAGAAAACGCCGAACTCAAAAGAGAGATTTCGGCGCTTAAAAACGCGGAGAGTAAGTCGTCGATTTCCAAAGATTATTTCGAAAACGTCGACGCCCGCCCGAACCGCAAAGCGTAGTATCAATCGTCTTTGCCAGCCCCTTTGCGGGTCGCGGCAACCTTAGGCAGGGTCGCCCCTCTCCCGCTTCAACGGGAGAGCATACTCCCGGAAGGGTGGTATTTTGCGGATTGAATATTACGGATAACATCAAGTCCGCAGGCTTTGCCTTTCCAGGCGATCGACGGCATTTGCATTTTTACAATAACGATAAAATCAAAACCCGCGGATAAAGAGGCTCACTCTTTATCGGCGGGTTTTATAAACGACGAAAGGTTGTTTCTTTCGGGGTGGAGTATCGCTCCTAAAATGTTGTCTTTAATGGCGGGTACTTCTTTTTGCAGCGATTTTATAGTGTCTTTAATAAATTGCCTTTGCGTGTGCTTGTCGGCGGGGCAGGGGTTGTGGATAATCGGTTTGTCTTTCGCAAAACCGATTATTTCTTTTTCGGTAATATAAATCATCGGGCGGATAACCGTCAAGCCTACTCTTTCGAGTTTCGTTACGGGCGCGAAAGCGGATAATCTGCCTTCGTAGAAAAGCGAAAGTAAAAAAGTTTCCGCTAAGTCGTTGGAATGATGCCCAAGAGCGACTTTGTTGCAACCGTGGTTTTTCGCCGTGGAATTGAGCGCGCCGCGGCGCATGTTCGCGCAAAGCGAGCAGGGGTTGGGTTCTTTTCTTACGTCGAAGACGATTTCGCCTATTTTCGTTTTTTCCACTACGTATTCCACGTTGAGTTTTTCGCAAAGGTCTTTTACTGCTTGTACTTCTTTTTCGTCAAGCCCCAGCCCCATATCCACCGAAATCGCGATGACATCGTACTTTTTCGGGTAAAATCTTCTCATCGTGGCAAGAATATAAAGCAGTGTCATACTGTCTTTGCCGCCCGAAAGCCCTACGGCGATTTTGTCGCCCTCTTCTATCATATTGTAATCTTCCGCGGCTCTTCTCGCCTTCGATAACAGTTTTTGTAATTCCATACTATCCTTTTGACATAGACGAATTTTTTTGCTATACTTTACGTACATAGAGTATATACGTAAACCGTTAAAATTTCAAGCGTTTTCAGAGGTATTCTTAAATGGAAGAAAAAAAAGACGAAGAATTGCGGGTTGACGAGACTTCGGCGAACGAACCCGACCTTGCGTATAAAAACGGAAAAGAAAGGGTTAAAAGCGGAATACTCGGCTTTTTCATCGGTCTTGCAATCATAGTACCGGGAGTAAGCGGTTCGGCGGTTGCGATAATTTTCAGACTGTACGAAAAACTTCTGTTCGCGCTCGGTAATATCTTCAAAAATTTCAAAAAGTGCTTTTTGTTTTTGTTGCCGATACTCGTCGGAGCGGTTTTAGGTTTCGTCGGCGGATTTTTCGGAGTAAAGAAACTTATCGATATTCTGCCGTTCGCGATAGTCGCGCTTTTCGGCGGACTTATGCTCGGCGCGTACCCCGCCGTTACCGACCAGATAAAAGGCGAGAAGATAACCACGCCGAGAATATTTCTGTTTATTCTCGGATTGCTTATCCCGATAGCGGCTTCGCTTGTGTCGGTTTTCGTTTACGGCGGCGACAAGTCGCTAGATAGTCTTTCGGTATGGCATTATCTTCTGTTTTTGCTGCTCGGTTATCTCGTGGCGATAACGCAGATCGTGCCGGGGCTTTCGGCTACCGCGCTGTTGATGATTTTCGGATATTTCAAGTCGATAATGGATTCGGTAAGTCTTACTTACTGGAAATCGAATCCGCAGGTGTTTATCGTTTACGTTTGCCTCGTCGTGGGTTTCGTAGTCGGTTTGGTTACGGTTTCTAAACTTATGTCGAACGTACTCGAACGGCATAAAACCCCGTCGTTTTTCTGCGTTTGCGGTTTGTCGCTCGGCGCGGCTGTAACTATGTTTTTCAATCCCGATATATACAAAGTGTATACGGATTGGGCAAGTAAGGGCTTAAGTGTGTGGGAACTCGTACTGGGCGTGGTTTTGTTTATCGGCGGAATATTCGCCGCGTATTCGCTCGTTAAAGTAGAACGAAGAAAAAATTCGCTTCCGTGTTGACATTTCGGGCGGTTTGTATTAAAATATATTCGGAGGGACGTATTATGGAAAAGAAATTTTACGTTGCAATAAGCAGACAATTCGGTTCTGGCGGCGCGGAAACCGCCTCTAAACTCGCTCAACGGCTGGGTATACCTTGCTACGATAAGTCTATCGCGGAAATGACGGCGGTGGTTACGGGCTTCGATAAAGACGTAATTCACGGTAGCGAAGACAAAGCAACCAACGCTTTCTGGTACGGCGGATTTCTGAGCGGAGAATCCCTTTCGCTCTACGATAAAATTTACATCGGTCAGGCGCAGGTCATAAAAGACCTTGCAAGAAAGGGCTCGTGCGTACTCGTCGGCAGATGCGCCGCGAAAATTCTCGAAAACGAAGAACACCTTATAAGAGTATTCGTGTGCGCGCCTATGGCGCAGAGAATAGAGAGAGTTTCCAAGGGCTATTCGATAACCCCTGCGGAAGCCGAAAAACTCATTAAGCGCAACGACAAAGCCCGCGCGGCTTACTATAAAAAATACGCCGATACCGAGTGGGGCAAAATCGACAACTACGATTTCGTCGTCAACACCCGCGTAGGCACCGACAAGGCGGCGGACATTATTGCCGACTACGTCAACGAAATAATAAAATAATACCTTTTACCAAAGAACTATGCTTGAAAAATACGCTTCGGCTATCAACAAAATAAGGCGAATAGACGATCTTAAAGACGAACTTCGCGCGCTGAAAGGGGAAGACGGGAAACTGTCTTCTTCCGCTATGGTGTACCGTAAAAAGAACGACTGGCGCGAAAAAGCGGGCAACGACGACGCGATTTCGCGTATCAACGAACGCAGAACGACCGTTTCTAAACGAGAAGCGCTCGTAAAAGCCGAGATAAAGTCTTTAAGAAACGAAGTCTACGATCTCTTATCCGAATGTTTCGCCGAAGCGAAAAGCGAAGAACACCGCGCCAAGGTACGAGAGGCGTGTATCTACGCTTCGGACGGCAGATACGTCATATCCGAAGTCGGCAAAACGCCGTCGTCGTTCGGCAAATGTATAATAGTAGGTAAGAGATACACCTCGGACGAGAGTAAAGACGGCAGAGTCGAAAAACTCGTCAGGGGCGGCATAAAAAACACTTCGGGCAGATTTCTGATTTTCCCCGAAGTGGTCGTGTACGCTTACGATAAATATAAAACCGAGGGCGAATACGTCGCGACTTACGAAAAATTCAGCCGCGGCGGCAAAATCGTAGCCGAAACTCCGATAAAAGAGATAAAGAAAATCGAAGATTTCACGTTTGACGAAACGTCCGAAGAATATCCTACGGCAAATCCGGGCTCTTACGAAGCGGCAGATTCGACCGAAAGTTACGACTATGGGGCTTCTGACGAAAAAACGGAATACGATTATAACGCCGAACCCGTTACGGAAAAGGCGGCGGAAGAGATCCGCGAAGAAACCGAACCCCAAACGAGCAAACCCGAAACGAAAAAAACGGAGTCTGCCGTCGCGCCGACGCAGAAGGCGGACGACAGAACGAACGAAACTTTCGAAGCGGTCAAAGAAAAATTCGTGAACCGCTCGTCGCTCGTCGCTCTTTTATTCGCCGTCGTCTGGGCGGGATTTTTCCTGTGGGCTACGCTTATCGGGGTAGATAAAAATACTTTTTGGGAAACTCCCCTTAAATTTGCGGTCGTTTACTTCGGAATAGCGATGGTATCCGCGATTGCGGCGAAAGGCAAAAACGAAGTATTCGCGTTGTTTTCGCTCTACGGCGGAGCATTGTCGGCGTTTTGTCTGGCGGCAAGCAGAAATCCGCTCGTCGCGCTTCCTTTGCCCGTTGCAATGTTCGTCGGCGGACTGATATCCACGTTTATATCCGCTTCGGCTAAAAATAAATCGGCGAATGCCGATACCGTCGTACTTCTCGAAAAAGTAGCGTTCGGCGTGTGGGCTGCGTTTCTTGCCCGTAGTTTATTCGGACAAATCGGTTTCGATTTGTTCTACGTCTGCTCGGCTTCCGCAGTCGGCGCGATTGCGATTTTGTGCGCTGCTTTGCTTTTTAAGGCTAAAGACCCCGCCGCGAAACGCGCTCTAAAAGGTTACGCGATAGGGGCGGCGGCTTACGCTTTGGTTGTCTCGTTTGCGTTCAGAGTAGAAATATGCGTTATAATCGCGGTCGTCGCGTGCGCCTTAATCGCCGCGGTTGAGGTTTTATTTGGTAACGACGATGTATAAGGCGATTATAAGCGATTACGACGGCACGCTCGCTTCCAAAGAAACGGGCGTTTGCGAAAGGAATAAAAAGGCGATAACCGAACTGGTCGGCAAGGGTTTTCGTTTTGCCCTTTGTACGGGCAGAATGACCGCTTCTGCAATGCAGATTATAAAAAATCTGCCGATAAGACCGCTCGTAGGCTCGTATAACGGAAGCGAAATAACCGATTCCGCCACCGGCGAAAAACTTTATTCGAAAGCCTTGACCGCCGAAGAAACATTGCCTCTTATAGATTTTGCCGAAGAGCGCGGGGCGAATTATCAATTATATAATGATATAGGCGTATTCCCCTCCTACGAAAGCGCGGCGACGAGAATGTACTCCGAGGTGTGCGGTTGTCCTTCGACGCCGGTTGCAGACCTTCGGGAATTTTTGATAAAAGAACTCAAAACAACTCCGAAATTTATGATAATCGACGAACGCGCCGACGAGATTCTGCCCGCTGCGGTAAAAAAGTTCGCCGATAAATACGAAATCGCCAGGTGCTACGACGGAATGATAGATTTTACTCCCAAGGGAGTTGATAAAGGCTCGGTAGTCAGGGCTCTCGCCGATATATGGAAGATTTCGCCCGACGAAATAATCGCGATAGGCGACGAGTGCAACGATATACCCATGCTTAAATCGGCGGGGCTCGGCGTCGCTGCGCTTAACGCGGGCGAAACCGTGAAGCAAAACGCCGGCTACGTTACTACGGTCGATTGCGGGAAAGGCGCGGTCGCCGAAGTTATAGAGAGGTTTATTTTATGCGAATAAGGCTCAACGAAGACAAAGAGGTAGTAAAAACGATTTCGGAAGGCTTAAAGGCGAAAGGCGGTTATTGTCCGTGCAGAGTGGGTAAACGTCCCGAATATAAATGTATGTGCGAAGAATTCCGTTCGCAGATAGCCGACCCGAATTTCGAAGGTTACTGCCATTGCCGGTTGTTCTATAAAGAAAAATAAATACGCTTTATCCCCGCCTTCGCGCGGGGTTTTCTATATCTTGCGGTTTTCAAAAGATGAAAACGCTATATATCGGCGGCTTAAAATTTTTAGAAAATAAT
>USOJ01000033.1 GCA_900556195.1 uncultured Eubacteriales bacterium | reverse complement strand
GCCGAATCTTTCTCGTAACCGAAAACGCGGGGAATTTTTCTTTTAAGTTTACCCTTATGTAGGGGTAAGTTTTATCGTCTTTAAGAAGTATGTTGTAATGCGGTTTATACTTCTTTATAAGGTTGTTTTCGAGCGACAGCGCGTCTATTTCGGACGACGTTATTATATAGTAAAAGTCGGCGATATTCGACACCATAGCCGCGACTTTTTCGGTTTTTTTGGTCGAGTAAAAGTATTGTTTTACTCTGTTTTTAAGCACTTTCGCTTTGCCGACGTATATGACGTTGCCGTCTTTGTCGAGCATGACGTACACGCCCGGGTCTTCGGGCAGCATCGAAATTTTAAGCGCGAGTTTTTCGTTCATCGTCTTTTCCTCGCTTCTTTGCGCTCGTACATTTTGGCGGCTTTTTTAAGCAGAATATCCCTGTCGTCCGTCGTCTTGCCTTCGATTACGTCGATTAAAATTTTATTGAGCGTACTGCCGACTTCTTCGCCCTTAAACCCTATCGCGATTAAATCCGAACCGTTTATTTTAAGTCCCGAATAGGAGTAACACTCTCCGCTATTTACTATTTTTTCGGCGGTCTTTCTCACTTCTTCGACGAGTTTTCTCTCGTTTTCGGAAAGAGTAGTGCCTTGCGCCCGATTATCCGCTTCGTGTACGTCCAATATCTTGAAAAACGCCTTATCGCCGAACTTAAACATGGTACGCTTTATAAATTTTTCGTCGTTTTTAAGCGGATAGCCGTGGTTTTCTATCAAAAACGCGACTTCCTTTTTTAACGCCGTAGGGAATTTCAGACGCGCGAAAACCGCCGCGCTCATATCCGCGGAAACTTTGGCGTGTCCGTAAAAATGCCCTTTGCCGTCCGAGAAAGAAAAAGTAGAGGGCTTACCTATATCGTGCAGGAGCATACACCATCTTTCGGCTTCGTCGCGCTTCGCAAAGCCTACCGAGCGGGCGATATGCCCGTACACGTCGTATCTGTGCCACGGGGTGCGTTGCATAAATCCGTCGCACGGGGAAAGTTCGGGTATAACTTCGAATACGATTTTTCTGAATTTCAGAAGCGCGCCGACGACGTTTTCACCGAGCAGAAGTTTGTTTATTTCGGTGAAAATTCTCTCCGCCGAAACGTTTTTTAATTTATACGCGAGTTTAATTGCCTTTCTCGCCGTTTCTTCTTCGGCGGTCAAAGAAAGAGTCGAACAAAATCTCGCCGCGCGCAAGATGCGCAAAGCGTCCTCGGTAAATCTTTTTTCGGGATCGCCGACGCAACGTAAGATTTTATTTTTCAGATCGTTTTCGCCGCCGAACGGATCGATAAGCCCCTCGTCGTCGTTATACGCCATTGCGTTTACGGTAAAATCTCTGCGGCTTAAATCTTCTTTAAGGTCGTCTACGAATTCGACTTTTTCGGGTCGTCTGCCGTCGGGATAATTTCCGTCTTTACGGAAAGTCGTAATCTCGTAGGGTATTTTATCTATAACTACCGTAACCGTGCCGTGTTTCAAGCCCGTGGGGATAACGTCGTACGCCGAAAAGACCTCCGCAACGTTTTCGGGGAAAGCGGAAGTCGCTATATCGTAATCGTCCGGGGTTCTGCCGCGCAATAAATCTCTTACGCAACCGCCCACGGCGTACGCCTTATAGCCTTTTTCGGTCAATTTTCGTACGACGGTTTTCGCGCCGTCGCTTAAAACGAGTTCGGTCATTTTTTTATACGCGTTTTTTTATCGACTCCGCGAAGTCGGCGATTTCTTTTTTAACGGCTTCGCGCGAAGTATCGTTTAAGTATTCGTGTCTTACCTTTGGGTAGATTACTTTTTTAACCGATTTTACGCCGACTTTCTCCTTATAAAAACGATAGAGTTTTTCCATGAGTTTGCCGTAGCCGCCTACGGGGTCGCCGTCGCCCGCGATTAAAAGCAGGGGCAAATCTTTGGGTATTTTACTATAATTTTTCGCTTTATAAGTTTTGGGGAGCCCCGAAAAGAAACTCTTGTAGAAATTATTCGAAAGCGTGAAATTGCAGTCGAAGGCTTGCTCGTAACGCCCGCACTCTTCGGGTAATTGCGAGATAAAAGTCGTACCGTCGTCGTAAATTTTATTATACTTGTCGAAAGAGAGTTTCTTTATGAGTTCCGCGGGTTTGTCGCCCTTGCCGAAAAAGCAATTCCATTTCGCGACGAAACGCGCCGCGACTACCGAAAAGTCGTTCAGATACGCGCTTCCGCCGATTACCGCGGCGTCCACCGTGTCGCCGTACAGTTCGATATAGCGTTGGGTCAAAAACGAGCCGTAACTATGCCCGAATATGACGTATGGGAGTTCGGGGTATTTTTCGCGATAGATTTTATTGAGAGCGGCAAGATCTTTAAGCGTGCCGTTCCACATGTCGCCCTCGGAGTACCCCGTTCTGCCGGGGTCGGTTTCGCCGTGTCCGCGGTGGTCGTCGGCAACGACTATAAATCCGCGTTCGTTCATAAACTCGGCAAACGCCGTATATCTGTCGCCGCTTTCCGCCATACCGTGGGAAATCTGCATTATCCCCTTGGGGTTATCGCAAAGCCATTCGCGATAGGTTATCGTCTTGCCGTCATATGCGGTGAACGTAAGTTTATTCGTCATAATAAGCACCTCTCTACGCTTTTTTGCCATTCGGCGTAATATTTTTTATATTTTTCGTCCTTTTCGGGAAGGAACGAAGTTTCTTCTTTGGGGAGGTCGGTTAAATCTTCCGTCGTGAACAAGCCTAATCCCAACCCGCACAAATACGCCGCGCCGAGCGCGGTACTCTCTTTTTCGGCGGGTCTTATAACCTCTTTACCGCAAACGTTCGCGGTAAATTCTGCCAGAAAGTCGTTCGACGAAGCCCCGCCGTCTATCTTTATCGAATTGAGTTTTATATCGCCGTCGGTTTCGGCGGCGTCTATAAGGTCGCGGGTAGAATACGCCATCGCTTCTATCGCCGCCCGCGTTATATGCGCTTTCGTCGAACCGCGGGTAAGCCCCGAAATCTGTCCGCGGGCGTTGCCGTTCCAGTACGGCGCGCCGAGCCCCGTAAAAGCGGGTACGAAATACACTCCGCCGTTGTCTTTAACCGACCTTGCCAGAATTTCGCTCTCTCCCGACGAAGAAAAGAAGCCTAAATTATCCCTTAAAAACTGAATCGCGCTGCCTGCGTTGAAAACGCTGCCTTCATATGCGTAAACCGTCTTATCGCCTATTTTATAGCCTACGGTCGTAAGCAGTTTGCCGCCCGAAATTTCGGGTTTTTCGCCGATATTGCAAAGAGCGAAAAGCCCCGTGCCGTAAGTCGCTTTTATGTCGCCCGCGTTAAAGCAACGCTGACCTATAAGCGCGGCTTGCTGGTCGCCCGCTATGCCGCATATCGGGATAGAAACTCCGTCGTAATAAAATTCGCCTACGATTTCGTCGCACGCGACTATTTCCGGAAGCGCCGAACGCGGAATACCGAAAAGCGACAGAAGTTCGTCGTCGTAATCGAGAGTTTTAAGGTTTACGAGCATCGTGCGTGAAGCGTTGGTAACGTCGGTTACGAAAGCCTTTCCGCCCGTGAGTTTGTATACGAGAAAAGAATCGACCGTGCCGAAACGCACCTTGTCTTCTTTAAGTCTTTCGCGGATAATCGGCACGTTGTCGATAAGCCATTTTATCTTGCTTGCCGAAAAGTACGCGTCGGGCAGAAGCCCCGTCTTTTTGCGTAAGAATTCGCCGTGAGTTTCGCCCAGATTCCGCATATACTCCGCAGTGCGGCGGCACTGCCACACGATAGCGTTATAAAGCGGCTTGCCCGTTTCTTTATCCCACGCGATAACCGTTTCGCGCTGGTTGGTTATGCCTATCCCCGCGACGGAACGTATATCGTCCGCGTTTTCGAGAATTTCAACGAGCGAGGAAAGCGTTTCGGCGTAAATTTCGTTGGCGTTTTCTTCGACGAAAGAAGTTTCGGGATAGATTTGTTCTATCGGCGACGATTTCTGCATTACTATTTTCTGCGATTTTATATCGAATAAAACCGCCCGCGTACTCGTCGTGCCTTCGTCCAGAGCCACTATATATTTCTTCATTTTCAACCCTTAAAGTTATTCTACGTCGGTCGATAACCGTATTATTATCGACCGACATTTATATTTTACAATAAATTATCGTCAATTTCAAGTCAATTAAGCAAATTTTTACGCATAATATATTATTATGAGCGAAAAAACCATCGTTTTGACGGGCGGAGGCACAGCCGGGCATTGTCTGCCGTGTATCGCGCTGCTGCCGACTATAAAAAAATATTTTCGAAAAATATATTACGTCGGGCGTGAAGAAGGAATAGAAAAGCGACTTGCCGAAGAAGCGGGCGTAGAATATTACGGCGTACCGTGCGTAAAACTCGAACGGAAATTAACACTTAAAAATTTAGGTATTCCGTTTACTCTGCTAAAAGGAATAAGCGAAGCGAAAAAACTACTCGAAAAATTAAAACCCGACGCGGTATTTTCAAAGGGCGGGTACGTCGCTCTGCCCGTTGCGCTTGCCGCCGAAAAACTTAAAATTCCGACCGTGCTGCACGAGTCCGATATGAGCCTGGGGCTTGCAAATAAACTCGCGGTAAAAAAGGCGACCGCCCTCTTATGCGGTTTCAAACCCCTTTCTTACGAATACCCTCGGGCGGTTTTCACCGGCAACCCCATACGGGAAGAATTGCTTAAAAAGCGGGATAATAAGGCGATTATAGGCGATTTCGGCTTTAACGAAGCGAAGCCCGTACTGCTCGTGTTCGGCGGAAGCCAGGGCGCGGAAGCGATAAACGAAATCGTAATAAAAACGATTGACGATTTACTTAAAAACTTTTCCGTATTACACGTTACGGGCAAAAACAAGAAGACGAATATCAAGAAAGACGGCTACTACGAAGCGGAGTATTTAAGCGATATGGGCGCGGCGTTTTCCGTCGCCGACGTATGCGTGTCGCGGGCGGGCGCGAACGCGCTGAACGAACTTATAGCCCTTAAAATTCCCACTCTTGCCATACCTTTGCCGAAAGGCAATTCTCGTGGAGATCAGGAGCAGAACGCCGACTATTACAGGCGATACGGCGCGATAAGGACTTTATCCGAACCTGAAATGACGAAAGACGTTTTCATAAAAGAAATTTTCGCAACCTACGCAAGCGCGGAACAATTAAAGCGCAACGCAGAAAAGTGCCTTTCGCCGAACGCGAACGAAAAAATCGTAGAAGAAATAGTAAAAGCGAGTTTATGAAAAAAGCGTTTGCGTGAAATCCACGCAAACGCTTTTAGTTTTTCAATAAATATTATTTGTTATAAGCGGCTTTCCATACGGAAACCAAACCCGCAAGACCTGCGGTGATACCCGCAATGATTGCGCCTGTGCCGAGTTTTGCATCGGGCAATGCGCTGAATTTATCGACTGTATCTTTATCCGTTACGATATCGTGCGAAACAACGGGTGTAATATCGCAAAGTACAAGCATTAAAACAGCCGCGACGATAAGCAATATACACACAACCAAACCGATAAGTTTATTATTAAGTATGCCGAAAACGTTCAAAACGGAAACAACCAAACCGATAAGAATAAACAAGCAAGCGAGCAATGTAACAAAATTAAACTTAAACGCAAGCGTATATGTTACACGGCTGCCGACCTTGTCTTCTCTAATCGTCTTTCCGAATAAAGCGTTGAAAGTGCTGAAATTTTTTACCGTATCGCCCGATTTATAAGAAAGCGCGGGTAAAAACATCATAATGAGCGCGACAAGCGCAAGAGCCGCGACGATAACCGTCGTGAGATTTACGTTTTTCTTTTTAGCCATTAAAAAGAAACCTCCTATAAATAGTGTAACGATTATATCACACGCCGAAAAACTTTTCAAGCGGTTTAACGATTTTTATTGTGAAAAAATTTTTAAGTGAATTTTAGTAATTCTATATCCATCGCAATGAAGTACTTGTTTACCGTCTTCGCGAGTGGGGTGTATGCAATCATGCAGCGGATTGAATTTTACCGTAACAGCCACTCCGCGGGAAACCACCCTTCCGGGAGATGTTTCGCTTACGCTCAACATGACGACTTTGTCTATACAGCCGCTCCGCCTTTTATTGCGGGCGGGTTTTACCTTGCTTTGGCGTCGAAAACGATATTGCAAAGTCCTTCGGCAAAATCCGGCTCGTGGGTTACGAGAAGCAACGCTCCTTCGTAGGCGAGCAACGCCTCTTTAAGCGCCTTTTTCGCTTTTACGTCAAGGTGGTTCGTGGGTTCGTCTAAAATCAGAATATTCGACGAGTAGTTGCCCGTAATCGCGAGTTTAAGTCGCATCATCTCGCCGCCCGAAAGTGTCGAAACGGGTTTCGTGGCGAGTTCGCCGCCAAGCCCCACTTTTGCGAGCGCGGCGCGGATTTCTTTCTGCGAAGATCTCGGATACGCGTCGAGATACGCTCCGTACGCCGAGAGATTGCCGTTATCGAATTTCAGTTCCTGCTCGATATAGCCTATCTTCGCCGCAGGGTGGAATAAAAACGAGCCGCCGAGCGACGGAATTTTGCGGAGTAAAGTCTTTACGAGCGTGGTTTTACCTACGCCGTTCGTACCCCTTATCCACACCTTGTCGCGCGAATTGATATGCAGACTTACGTCGGGTATAAGTTGGCGGTCGTAGCCGACTTTAAGGCTTTTAACCACGAGCATATCTTTCGTATTGAGTTCGAGATAGGGGAAACTGAACGAACAATCTCTTTCGACCGTTGGTTTAGCCATGACTTCTATGCGGTCGAGCATTTTTTTACGAGAATTAGCCATGCCCGCCGTGGAAGCCCTCGCTCCGTTTTTGGCAATATAATCCTGCATTTTTTTAATTTCGGCTTGTTGGCGGTCGTAAGCCGCTTCGTATTGCTTGTTGAGCATTTCGCGCTGCTCTAAATACTTGTCGTAGTTGCCCGAAAATTTGCGGATTTGTCCGTTTTCTATGCTGACTATCGTCGTTGCCACGCGGTTGAGAAACGCCACGTCGTGCGATATTACCAGAAAAGTTTTTTTGTATGAAGTAAGATATTTAACGAGCCACTCTACGTGTTCTATATCGAGAAAGTTCGTAGGTTCGTCTAAAAGGGTTAAATCGTGTTCTTCGAGCAGCAGTTTAGAAAGCATCAATTTTGCCCTTTCCCCGCCCGATAAAGTGCCGATAATCGCGTCATAGCCGAACTTATTTACGCCGAGTCCGTTGGCGACTTTTTTGATTTGGGAATCCAAATCGTAATATCCCGAATCGTCTAAACGCTGTTGCATTTTAGCCGATTTTTCAATCAGCCTGTCGAGTTCGTCGCCGTCGGCTTCGCCCATTTTATTGTAGATTTCTTCGAGTTTTAAGTTGAGTTCGTCAAGATAAGAAAACGCGTCGCGCAGGTACGCCATTACGGTTTCGTCTTTCGGCAGAGTTGCGTGCTGATCGAGATAACCTATCCGAAGCCCCGGCAGGCGTTTCACTTCGCCTTCGTCCTGCAAAAGTTTACCCGCCAGAATGTTTATAAACGTCGATTTGCCCGCGCCGTTAAGCCCGACCACGCCTATATGTTCGCCGTTGTTCACGGTAAGGTCGGAATTTACGAATAAATCGCGTTCGTCGTATCTGTGTGAAAGTCCTTTAATTTCCAAAATACTCATAATAGTATAAGTTTAACACAAATACTCCCGAAACGCTACTTTATAGACTTGCTTTTTACGAAAAATTATTATATACTTTTCCTGTAAGGATTCCCCGCTTGGAGTGCGGGCGAATATGTATTGTCATGTTGTCAATAGCAAGTTAAATAACTTGCTTGCAAGAGTTATTTAA
>USOJ01000032.1 GCA_900556195.1 uncultured Eubacteriales bacterium | reverse complement strand
GAGATACTGTCCGAGCAAGGAAAAGTCCAACTCGCATCTTACCGAATCGAAGAAGTGACCAAACTACTACAGACAGGAAAGATACTTGAAGAGTTTGATCGAGTGATGTTCAAAAGCCTTGTGCGGAAAATCACCGTACTGTCCAACAAAGAAATCGAAATCGAGTTCGAGTGCGGAATAACAGTAAGAGAAACCTTATAAGCAAACGACCGACTGTTTTCGAAATAGTGCAGTCGGCCATTTTTTCGTTGATTAAGCCGGAGAAAATCATACGCTCCTTATCGTGCAAAAATCCTTTTTGTGCAATCGTTAAAGGTTTGCGTTTTTCCAAAGCGAGTGAAGAACAAATCCCTACGGCGATATGCGAAGAAACAACAAAAAGGGTAAATTGCCACGAAAACGGCAATTTACCCCTGTTTTACATAGAAAAAGACACATGCGGCGGAGCTTTATACGCTCCTTTTGCGTGTGTCTTGATGGTGGAGATAAGGGGATTCGTCCGTCCGTGCCCTTCGGCGGTAAGCGTAGTGAAACGAAGCGTTACGTTATTTCGCACGTCACTTATTGTAACGATAAGGCGGCGAGAGCCCAAGGCGGCATAAGAAAAAGGCTTGACTGTACTTGTCAAACCTTTTCTTGTGCAACTCAAGCCGAGCCGCTGTCGTGGTGGAGATAAGGGGATTCGAACCCCTGACCTATGCGTTGCGAACGCATCGCTCTACCAACTGAGCCATATCCCCGTAGAGTGATTTTCAGTCAACGCGTACAGTATATCACTTTATTCGGCGTTTGGCAAGAGATTTTTGCTTTATTTTTCAAAAAAATAACCGAAATTATTGTTATAATTCTTACAATCTTCGTCAACCCGTTTACATTTTATAAAAAAAATGCTAAAATCTTCCCGTAAGATTATTCAGGGGAGGTACGTAATGCCTAAGATTATCGAATATTCCTTTAACGGTTACGCAGCCACGGTGATTACTCCCGACAAGCCGAACGGCAAGTGGATATGGAAAACCGAATTTTTATACGCTTTCGACAAAGCCGAACAGGCTCTCGTCGAAGACGGTTACACCCGCGTCAATTATAAGATAAGCGATATGTACGGCAGTTATAACGCGGTAAGACTTATGCACGCGTTTCATCTCGACCTTTTGACCCGTTTTCCGCTTTGTAAAAAAACGAATTTGTTCGGATTCAGTCGCGGCGGGCTGTACGCCTTCAATTATTCGCTTTTTTATCCCGAATACGTGGATAAAGTCTATCTCGACGCGCCCGTGCTCGATCTTGCTTCGTGGCCGTGGGAAGATTCTCCCGAACAGGCGGGGATGCTCGAAGAGTATTGTCTGACGAAAGATACTCTCAAAAAATTCAGAGGCTCGCCCGTTTACAATTTCAAAGAGTTTTTCTCGAACGAGTTGCCGCTTCTTGTAGTCGCGGGCGGAAGCGACGAAGTCGTAAAATTCGAAGACAACGCCGGCAAACTCATCGATTACGCTAAAAAGAACGGCGAAAACATAAAATATATCGTCAAACCCGAATGCGGACATCATCCGCACTCGCTCGACGACGTAACGCCGATACTCGACTTTATCGAAAAAGATTAAAAAGTTGAAAACGGGGCAAAATATTTTATATTTTGAAGCCCGAATCTGTGGCTCTGCTCGATTATTTTCATCTCGTATGCGGTAAGGACTACAAACTCTTTACCGTCGGCGAGTTGGCGAAGTCCGGCGGGGCGAACGTTACCGAAGAAGAAATCGTCGCGATAATCGACCGTCTGGACAAAGACGGCTACGTCGATCTGCGTTATTGCGACGGAAAAGAAATATTGTTAAAGCCGCTTAACAAAGCCTATTCGGCTGACGTAAAACTTCCGATCGACCTTCCGACGGATAAAAAACGATTTCGCGTAACCGTCGAAATCCGACTTATAGCGTTATTTTCGTTTATCGGCGGCATCGTAGGAGCGATAATCGGAGTTCTGATAGCGAGGGCTATATGCTGAACCGTACCGAGCGTGAAGTCGTTCGGGCGACGCTCTCTTTTTGCGGCGAAAGAGAAAGTTGTCTGCTTACCGTAGGTCATCTGCGGTCGCTTACGGATATACGCAAAATGTCCGAAAGTAAATTGCTTACGATAATGGATTCGCTTGCCGCCGACGGGTATTTCGACGTTATCCGTTGTAAAAAGGGCGACGAAGACGCGCTTTGCGTAACACCGAAAATCAAGGCGAGAGCGTACAAAAGCGAACGCAAGCGATTTTTACGTGATTTATGGCTTAAAATTCTCATAGCGGTCGCGGGGTCTTTGACGGCGTTCGCGGTAACGCGGCTACTGTACAAATTGTTTTAATTGCACTTATGGAAAAGAAAAAATTCGTTTTACATTCCGAATATAAGCCGACGGGCGACCAACCCGAGGCTATAAAGAGCCTTACCGAAGGTTTCGAAGACGGTCTGAAAAGTCAGGTTCTCGTCGGCGTAACGGGCAGCGGCAAGACGTTTACTATGGCTAACGTCATACAAAACGTACAGCGACCGACGCTCGTCATTGCTCACAATAAGACTCTGGCTGCTCAACTCTGTAACGAACTCCGCGAATTTTTTCCCGAAAACAGAGTAGAGTACTTCGTATCGTATTACGACTACTATCAACCCGAATCGTATATTCCGTCCACCGATACGTACATCGAAAAAGACCTTTCCATCAACGACGAAATAGATAAACTTCGCCACAGCGCGACGTGTTCGCTGGCGGAACGCAACGACGTAATAGTCGTCGCTTCGGTTTCGTGTATCTACGGTCTGGGCGCGCCCGAAGAGTATTTCGCGCTCGCAATATCTTTGAGGGAGGGAATGGAAATCGAGCGGAACGAACTTATGCGCAAACTCGTTTCCCGTCAATACGAGCGCAAAGATATTGATTTTACCCGTTCGTCTTTCCGCGTGCGCGGCGACGTGGTGGAGATTTTCCCCGCGTCGAACGATCAGATATATATAAGGGTTGAATTTTTCGGCGACGAGATAGAGCGTATAAGCGAATGCGATTTCGTAACCGGTAAGGCTATAAATACGCTTAAGCACGTCGCGATTTTTCCCGCAACGCATTACGCCGTCGGCGACGAAAAATTGGAAGATTCGCTTAAACGCATAGAAGCGGACATGCGTGAGGAAGTCGAAAACTTTAAGCGGCAAGATAAACTATTGGAGGCGCAACGGTTGTTGCAACGTACTTCTTACGACGTCGAGATGATGCGTGAAATAGGCTATTGCAGCGGTATCGAAAATTACAGCCGCTACTTTGACAGCAGAAAAGAAGGCGAACCGCCGTTTACGCTTCTGGATTATTTCCCCAAAGATTTTATAGTGTTCATCGACGAAAGCCACATGACCGTTCCTCAGATACGCGCTATGTATAACGGCGACAGAGCGAGAAAAGACAATCTCGTCGGGTACGGGTTCAGACTTCGTTCGGCTTACGATAACCGTCCTCTTACTTTCGCCGAGTTTTCCGAAAGGATAGGTCAGACGGTGTATATTTCGGCGACTCCCGCCGACTACGAATTGTCCGTATCGGACAACAACGCCGAACAGATTATCCGTCCGACCGGGCTTCTCGATCCGATGGTCGAGGTAAGACCGACGAAAGGGCAGATAGACGATTTGCAGTCCGAAATAAGAAAAGTTATCGATTCCGGCGGAAGAATACTCGTTACCACGCTCACGAAGAAAATGGCGGAAAGCCTTACCGATTATCTTAAAGAACAGGCGTTCAAAGTGCGGTATATGCACAGCGACGTAGACACATTAGAGCGTATAGACATAATACAGGAACTCCGTCGCGGCGACATAGACGTGCTTATCGGCATAAACCTGTTGCGCGAAGGTCTGGATATGCCCGAAGTGAAACTCGTAGCCATACTCGACGCCGACAAAGAGGGCTTTTTAAGGAGCGATACTGCGCTCATTCAGACGATAGGCAGAACGGCGAGAAACGCCGAAGGCAGAGTTATAATGTACGCCGACGTTATAACCGACAGCATGAAGCGGGCTATGGACGAAACTGCGAGAAGAAGAAAAATCCAGTCGGAATATAACGAAAAACACGGGATAGTACCCAAAACCATAATAAAGAAGATAGTCAACACGCTCGAAATCTCTAAAAAAGCGGATCCGACTGCCGACGTCAAGGTTAAAGATATTCCCGACGAAATAGAAAAATTGCAGGCTCTTATGAAAGTCGCTTCGGCGAATCTCGACTTCGAGCGTTGTATAGAAATCCGCGATGCGATCGCAAAGTTAAAACGCAAAATGCGTCAACGTTAAAAGAAAACATCAGGAGTAAACCAATGAAAAATTGATATAAAGAACTTCCTACCGGTTATCGCGAGGCGATGTCTTACGACGTAAAAACGGCAAAAACGGGAATACTTATGAACGTTGCATCGGTCTTTATAGCCGTACTCGTGTATCTGATACTCGATTTTTCGATTTTCGGAAGGCTCGCCGTTATCGATTTCTTTACGCCGGATAAAACGACGGGAGATTCGTGGTTGCAGGAGTATCTCGTCAGGATTGCGGTCGGAATATCGTGCTTTGTCGTCGGCTTTTTCGTATGCGTGTTCGTAAGCCAGTTATTACAAGCCGCGTTTGCGAGATTGCTGACCGGCGAAAAATCGAAAGTCGGAGCCTCGTGGAGCGCGGTTTACGTCGACTCGGCTAAGTTATACACGACCGAAAAAGTAACCGTTATACCGCTTTTTGCGACCATGGCAATCGTGTCGATACCGTTGATTATAGGAATGGTTTTATGCAACTCTTCTACGTGGGGATTGCTTTTCAGAACGGTTTTTTCGGCTTATATCGGCGCGTTGGCGGACGGATATTTTATGCTGATTTTATTTATTTTCGTCTTTCGTAAAGGTTGCCTTGTAAAAGACGAAAAAACTAAACATACGTTTTACGTAAAGTCAGATAACGAACAATTATGATAGAATACATTAAAGTAAAAGGCGCGAAAGAAAACAACCTTAAAAATATAAGCGTAGACGTTCCGAGAGATAAACTCGTCGTTTTTACGGGTTTGTCGGGGTCGGGTAAGTCCACGCTCGCTTTCGATACGATATTTGCCGAAGGGCAGAGAAAGTATATGGAAAGTCTGTCGAGTTACGCCCGTATGTTTTTGGGGCAGATGGAAAAGCCCGACGTGGAGAGCATAGAGGGCTTGTCGCCGGCTATATCGATAGACCAGAAAACGACGTCGAACAACCCGCGTTCTACGGTCGGGACGGTAACCGAAATTTACGACTATTTAAGACTTTTATACGCGAGAGTAGGCGTCCCGCATTGTCCGAAGTGCGGCAGAGTTATCGAAAAAATAACCGTCGATCAGATTGCCGATAAAGTTACCGCGATGGAAACGGGCAGTCGTATACTCGTAAACGCTCCGGTCGTAAGGGGCAGAAAGGGCGAATACGGCAAACAACTCGAAGGGTACAGAAAAAGCGGGTTTGCAAGGGTAGAAATTGACGGCTCGGTGTACGATTTGTCCGAAGAAATCAAACTCGAAAAGAATATCAAGCATAATATTTCGGTCGTCGTCGACAGACTTATCGTCAAAGACGGAATAAGAAAACGCCTTACCGACAGTTTGGAAACCGCGTTAAAACTCGCCGACGGACTCGTCGTTATAGAATGCGACGGCAAAAGCGAATTGTTTTCGACGAATTACGCCTGTCCCGATTGCGGAATTTCGATAGGCGAAATAGAGCCGCGTTCGTTCTCTTTCAACAATCCTTACGGCGCGTGTCCTAAATGCAACGGTCTGGGATATACTTCTAAAATCGACGAAAAACTCGTTATCGGCGACCCGAACAGGACGCTCCGCGAAGGCGCGCTTACGGTTACGGGCTGGAATCTCGATACGGGCAGAATGACCGAAATGTATTTCAGGGCATTGTCTAAAAGATACGGTTTCGGCTTAGACGTACCCGTAAAGGATTTGCCGAGGGATATACTCGACATCCTGCTTTACGGCAACGGCGGCGAAAAGATAAAAATGTCTTATTCTACCCGCACGTTCAGCGGAAGTTACGATTCTTCTTACGAGGGCGTAATACCCAACCTCGAACGAAGGTACAGAGAAACGACCAGCGACTACACAAAGTCCGAAATAGAGCGGTATATGGTAAGTATGCCGTGCGACGAGTGCCACGGTAAAAGGCTTAAAAAAGAGGCTCTCGCGGTAACGGTCGGCGGACTTAACATAGCCGACCTGTGCGATTTATCGGTCGTTAAAATGAACGATTTCATATCTTCGCTCGACCTTACCGAAACGCAGCAGATTATCGCGAAAAGCATAATAAAAGAGATAAAGGCAAGGCTTAAATTTTTGATAGACGTAGGGCTCGGTTATCTCACTTTGTCGAGGAACGCGGGTTCGCTTTCCGGCGGCGAAGCGCAGCGTATAAGGCTCGCCACGCAGATAGGCAGCGGACTTACGGGCGTTTTGTATATTCTCGACGAGCCGAGCATAGGTCTTCATCAAAGGGATAATACGAAACTCATATCCACGCTTTTAAGGCTTCGCGATCTCGGCAATACGCTTATCGTCGTAGAACACGACGAGGACACCATGCGGGCGGCGGATTATATAGTCGATATCGGGCCGAAAGCGGGCGTGCACGGCGGCGAAGTCGTCGCCAAGGGTACGGTCGCCGATATATGCGCCGAACCCCGTTCGATTACGGGCGATTATCTTTCGGGCAGAAGAAAGATAGCCGTACCGTCGTTCAGACACCCGTCCGACGGCAGGACGCTCGGCGTAAAGGGCGCGAAGCAGAATAACCTTAAAAATATCGACGCGGCATTTCCCGTCGGGCTTTTAACGGCGGTTACGGGCGTGTCGGGCAGCGGCAAGAGTTCGCTTATAAACGAAATTCTTTTGCCCGCGTTCGCGAATAAACTAAACGGCTCGAAAATGCGCGAAGGCAATTGCGACGGCGTTTTCGGTACGGAATATTTCGACAACGTAATCGCGATAGACCAAAGCCCGATAGGCAGAACTCCGCGAAGCAACCCCGCCACGTATACGGGCGCGTTCACTCCGATAAGGGAGTTGTTCGCCGCCACGCAGGACGCCAAAGAAAGGGGATATAAAGCGGGCAGATTTTCTTTCAACGTATCGGGCGGCAGATGCGAACGCTGTTCGGGCGACGGAATCATAAAAATTGAAATGCATTTTTTGCCCGACGTTTTCGTGCCGTGCGAAGTGTGTAAGGGCAAACGCTATAACCACGAAACTCTCGAAGTTAAGTATAAGGGCAAGAGCATATCTGACGTTCTCGATATGACCGTAGACGAATCGGTAGATTTTTTCCAAAACGTTCCGAGAATTTTCGGTAAGGTCAAGGCATTGCAGGAAGTAGGCTTAGGGTATATCAAACTCGGACAAGCCGCCACGACCCTTTCGGGCGGCGAAGCGCAGAGAGTCAAACTCGCCACCGAACTGTCGAAGCGGTCGACGGGTAAAACGCTGTATATACTCGACGAACCCACGACCGGGCTTCACAGTTACGACGTGGATAAACTTCTTTCCATTCTCGAAAGGCTTCGCGACGCGGGCAATACGGTAATCGTAATCGAACATAATCTCGACGTTATAAAAGTCGCCGATTATATAGTGGATTTGGGTCCCGAAGGCGGCGACGGCGGCGGAACGATTATCGCTAACGGCACGCCCGAAGAGGTCGCGAAAGTAAAAGAAAGTTATACGGGGCAATTCCTCGATAAGATATTAAACGGAGGGAATAACTAATGATAAGAGACGATTTCAAAAACGTCAAACAGGTAACGAGCAAAGAATCGAGAAAAAAGCGGACTATGGGCGAGCGTAATTTTTACGCTTCGTCTATGTCTAAACTCCGCGATATGAACAAAGCGCTCGGCTTTTCTGTCAAGTTTACCATTATTTTAATGTCGATAGCCTACGCCTTGATTTTGACGATGTTCATAATGTGGCAGTTTTATCCCGACGTAAAATATTCGCTTACGTCCTTTATCGTGTGGTCGTGCATTTACGGCGCGCTCCTTATTTTCACGATTTTGTGGTATACGGTAATCAAACCGAATAACCTTAAAAAAATCGAGAGATATAAGCACGAACTCGAAGCGTTGAGCGCAAAAGACCTGGGCAAGATTTCCGCCGCGTACTCTATTTACGGAGAAAAATATAAACAGGCGGTAGTCGATAAACACAAGGCTGACAGCGAGAAGGCGAGAGCCGCCGCTAAAGAA
>USOJ01000031.1 GCA_900556195.1 uncultured Eubacteriales bacterium | reverse complement strand
TTGGAAGTCTGAATTTCGATATATTGCGGCTTTTTAAGTTTTTCGAGTATGTCCGAAGAAAGAACGCTTAAAAATTGAGAGAAGTAATCTGCTTTTATGCAAAAATTGATATACGAAGAGTTTGCTTCGAGTTTCTTCGTGCAGTGCGAATCTTCCGGTCTTAACACGTTCAGACAACCGGGTTGTTGTATAAGCGTTACGCCGTTTATTTCGTGTTCGTAACTTCCATTCGTAATAAAATTGAATTCCCAGAATCCGTCGTGATCGTGGATATAGGGATAGTCGCCCGTTCTTATGAAAAAATGCATCAGATAGCGATTTTCGGAAAACCGACCTTCCGGTGTCGGCATTTTTTCATGCATATAAACCCCTCCGTAGAGGCGATTGTCGAATAAAAAGCCTCATCGACTAAATAATATCACTTACAATCGGGTTTGTCAACGCCGAAACGATAAAAATAAGCAAATTTCTAAATAAAAAAAGCATATTTCTTATTGAAATCTTAAGCATTAAATGTTAAAATATATAACGGGTAGCCGATCAATCCGAATATGCCGGACGAGAAGTTGCCAAAAGTACGGAAACAGCGACGTTTCGGCAAGGTTAGTATTATTCTTGCCCGGCATACCGTAAAAAGCAAACCGGTGAAAAAAATGGATAAATTCAACGCGATAGCGAATACGAAGATCATAGAACGCGAAGGTATATTTTGCAGAGAACCCGAACCGTTCGAAGAAAAACTCGTAAAACTCGAAAATTCGAACGAAAAATTCGATTTTCCCGAAAATATTTCGACGAAAAAAGAATTGTACGATCTTTTAGACGAAGAGAGAAAGAGAGTTAAACCGTTTCTCGCGGATTATTGCCGCATAAAAGACAAAGGCGTAACTCGTCGTGAAATAAAAGAATTCGAAGCAGGCGGTAAAACCGTCGTTATTCCCGATTACGGCGGACCTACGGGCAACGCCGTTAAAACGTACGTTCATAAGTTCGATCTCGATAAAAAAGAAAACAAGCACTACCGCATATATTTTCAATCGGTAGACTATATCGCTTTCGTGTATATAAACGGCTGCTGCGTCGGAACTCACGAGGGCTTTTTCGGCTCGTTTTTCTTCGATATAACAAACGACGTCAAAAGCGGCGAAAACGAACTTAAAATCGTCGTTAAAAACGATTTTGTTTATCTCGGAAACGAACATCAATGGGGCGGCGAGGCCGTTCAGGGGGATAAATTATACGCAGCCACGGGCCCCGGATGGGACGATCCCGAACAAGGGTGGCACCATTGCCCTCCCGGATTCGGCATAATCGGAAAAGTATACCTTGACGAATGCGACGATTTTTTCATCAACGATATATTTGTTCGCGTCTTACCCGATTTTTCGCTTGAAGCGTGGGTCGACGTGTACGATTTTACTTACGACGGTAAGGATATAGATATGTCCGTAAGCGTTTACGGGCAGAATTTCGAAAAAATCGTATTCGAAAACATGCAGGTCGATCTCGGCGCGAAAACCAAAGTTAAAAACAAGAATAATATTTTCAAAGTTCCGTTTAAGATCAAAGACGCTAAAATCTGGAATAACGATACGCCGTGGCTTTATAAAATCGTCGTAGAAGTCAGATACGGCGATATAGTTCAGGTTAAAACCCGTCAATTCGGCGTAAGAACTTTTACGCAGGACGTAGTCAACGTACCGAAAGGCAGGTTTTATCTCAACGGTAAGGAGATAAAACTTCGCGGAGCGAACACTATGGGGTTCGAACAGCAAGACGTAATGAACGGCAATTTTAATCAACTTATCGACGATATATTGCTGGCTAAACTTTGCAATATGAACTTTTTGCGCTTGACTCAACGCCCCGTTCAGGAAGAGATTTACGATTATTGCGATAGATTGGGTATTATGATTCAGACCGATTTGCCGCTGTTCGGCGTAATGCGTAAAACGAAATTCGCCGAAGGCGTAAGACAAGCCGAAGAGATGGAAAAACTCGTGCGGTCGCATCCGTGCTGCATAGTCGATACTTTTATAAACGAGCCTTTCGCCAACGGAAGGGACGAGCCTCACAGACATATGACCCGCGACGAGATGGAAGATTTTTTTGCAGCGTGTAAATTAGTCATAAAACTTAACAATCCCGAACGAGTCGTAAAGTCCGTCGACGGCGATTACGATCCGCCTTGCGATGATATGCCCGATAACCATTGTTATAACTTCTGGTATAACAATCATGCGGTTTTACTTGGCAGATATATAAAGGGCTATTGGCTTAAAATCAAAAAAGACTGGTGTTACGGTTGCGGCGAATTCGGAACGGAAGGTTTAGACCCCGTCGATCTTATGAAACGTCGTTATCCGAAAGAGTGGATAAGAGAACCGTTCGACCCGTGCAATATACTGAAATCACAAACCGGTACGAACGGCAGAGTTTTTTACCCGAAACAAAATTCGATCGAAGAATGGGTAGAAGCAAGTCAGAATTACCAGGCGTTTGCGGATAAAATGCAAGCCGAATTTTTCCGTCGCGATCCGCTGTGCGTATCGTTCGCCGTTCATCTGTTTATCGACGCATGGCCTGCCGGATGGATGAAAACGATTATGGACTGTGAAAGAACGCCAAAAAAAGCGTATTTTGCATACCGCAATGCTTTAACGCCCGTATTGCTTTCGTTCAGAACGGACAGAACGACTTTCTACGACGGCGAAACGGTTAAAATCGAAAGTTTTCTTTCAAACGACCTCAATTCCGACGTAAACGGAACGGTAACTTACGTTTTGGTAAATTCCCGCGGAGAAACCGTACTTGCCAAGACCGAAAAAATCGGTCAGAAGGCTTGCGGAACGGGTTACGTTCATACGGTCGAATTCAAAATCGACGGCGTCGAAGACAGAGAAAAATTTACGCTTAAAGGATATTTCACCGACGGCAAGAACGAAAGCGCGAACGAACTCGCAGTGGAAATTTTCGGAAACACCGATTACGAGGAAGACCCCGACATAGAAGTAATAGAACTTAACGAGCGTAAAGATCACTTCGTTGCGGGCGGAAGAATCAACGTATACGACAATTCATGGTCGGGCGGGGTATTCTTTATCGAAATTCCGCAGAACGAATTGTTTGCGGGCATACTCAAAAAGGACGACGTCAGTTTCCTTTACAACAAAGAAAAAGATCAGATCGATTACGTAAACGAAAATTCGATGAAGACCACCGAAGACTTCAAGCCGATTCTGACTAAATACAAATATACGCCGTGGAACGACGATCGCGAAGATATAATTTCGTATAAGCGCGTCGGCAAAAAGATTATCGTGGTTACTACGATATATCTTCGTCGGGAAAACCCGGCTATAAAACTTTTACTTAAAGCGATTCATACCAACCTTAAAAAATATCTGGAGATTATCGAAAAATGAGTAAAGTTTTGACTTTATCTAAAAAACAACTCGAATATCTCGAATGGGAATTCGGTGTGTTTTTTCATTTCGGAATCCGTAGTTTCTATCCCGGGCATAAAGACTGGGACGGGCTTGATATGCCGCTTTCGGGGTTTAATCCGACCGATCTTAACGCAGACGAATGGTGTCAGACCGCTAAAAATGCTGGCGCGACGTACGTATTATTGACTTGTAAACATCACGACGGTTTTGCGCTCTGGCAGTCCGGGTATACCGAATACGGAGTTAAAAATACTCCGTGGAAGGGCGGTAAGGGCGACGTCGTAAGAGAATACGTCGACGCCGCGAGAAGAGCGGGGCTTAAAGTAGGTTTATACTATTCTCCCGCGCAGTGGGGCACGACTGCCGTAAAATTCGAAAACGGTAAAGAATATGACGATTATTTCATAAATCAGATTTCCGAATTACTCACCGGTTACGGCAAAATAGATTACCTTTGGTTTGACGGTTGCGGCTCGGAAGACCACGAGTACGACAAAAAAAGAATAGTCAACGAAATATTCAGACTTCAACCCGATATTCTGACTTTTTGCAATGCGGACTGGTATCCCACTGTAAGGTGGATAGGCAACGAAGACGGTTACGCTTCGATGAATAATCCGCTCGTCGTGAGAAGCATATATTTTTCGGAACTCGCTACGAAAGCGGACACTTTTCCCGAAGACACGTGCATACCCGCCGAGTGTGACGCCAAAATGCGCAACAGTTGGTTTTTCGATAACAATGAAGACACGCTTAAATCTTTGGATGAACTTTTCGGAATGTACGAAGCCTCCGTCGGCAACGGGTCTAATTTTCTTCTGAATATCTCGCCCGACGATCGCGGAAGGCTGCCCGAAGCGGATAAAAACAGACTTCTGGAACTCGGCGAAAAAATCAGAAAATACGAAACTCCGACGGGCGGTTTCGGCAACGCGTATAAAGACGGCGAGAAAGAGTATTCGATTAAAGCCGCCGAATACGACATGCCGTGGGGAACGCGAGGTAAAAATCCGCAAGTTATAAACAGAATAGTTATCGAAGAAGATTTGACGGACGGACAAAACGTTAAAGCGTTTGACGTATATTTTTATCCGTCGGTATATAAAGACAGAAAATTACTCGTTTACCGCGGGGCAACAATCGGCAGAAAAACGATTTGTCATATTCCCGCGATATACGCCTCGAAAATCACCGTCGAGATAACGGAGTCGGACGGCGAAGCGAAAATAAAATCCATCAAGACGTACAAGGTGAATTAAAATGAGTTTAAGTAAGGATTTCGTATGGGGCGCGGCAACCGCGGCGTTTCAGATAGAAGGCGCGTATAACGAGGGCGGAAGAGGACCGAGCATCTGGGATAGTCCTTATTCCGACGGACACGTCGTCGGCAATATGAACGGCAACGTGGCGACCGATCACTATCATCGCTATAAAGAAGACGTAGCGTTAATGCAAAAAATGGGTCTTAAAAACTACCGTTTTTCGGTTAGTTGGTCAAGACTTATCAACGTAAAAACGGGAAAAATCAACGAAGACGGCAAGAAATTTTATCTCGATTTGGTAAAGGAACTTAAAAACGCGCGTATCGAACCGTGGGTTACGATATACCACTGGGATTTGCCGATAGAATATCATGAAAAAGGCGGCTTTTTATGGGACGGTATAAGCGACGTTTTTGCCTCCTACGCCGCTACGGTCGTAGACGTTTTCGGTGATAGCGTTAAAAATTATTTTATTTTCAACGAGCCGCAATGCGTTATAGAAGAAGGGTACGTTTCCGGCAATCACGCTCCTTTTTTGCGCCTTCCGCGTAAAGAAGTTTTCAAAGCGGCGCATAACGTGCTTTTGTGTATAGGTAAAGCGGAAAAGGCTATGCGTAAAACCGCCGGACATAAATTGAATCTCGGATTTTCTCCGTGTTTCGCTCCTGCCGTTCCGACGGATAAGCGCGACGAAAAAGTCGTCGAAGAGTATCAATTTACGCCGAACGGCGAATTTTACGACGGTTGTTACTTTACAGACGCCGTTATTAAAGGTAAATTCCCTGATAATTATAAAAAATGGTTCGACGAGAACGATTATCATCCGTCCGACGAAGATTTGAAGATAATCAAAAGCGATCTTGACTTTTTCGGCTTTAATTTTTATCGCGGATTTTTCGTTAAAAATACCGAAAAAGGCATAAAAAGAATGCCGATTTCACCGACGGACGATCTTACCGCCATGGACTGGCAGGTTACGCCCGAAGCGATTGAATACGTAGCGAAATATTATTACGAAAGGTATCGTTTGCCGCTTATCGTCGCCGAAAACGGCGTGGCGATATCCGAGTGGAAAACTCTCGACGGCAGCGTACCCGACTATATGCGTATCGATTATATGAAAAGGCATATCGATGCGATAAAGAAAATAGCCGAAAAGTATTCGGTTATCGGGTATTTCTATTGGACGCTTTTAGATAATTTCGAATGGTCGCTCGGTTACACCAGACGTTTCGGACTTATTTACGTCGATTATAAAACTCAGGAAAGAACGCTTAAAAAGAGCGCATATTGGTATAAAAAAGTAATCGAAACTAACGGAGAAACGGATGTCGAGGTATAATTAAAGAGGTATAATTAAATGAACGATTTCGAAAAGATAATAGACGCTGTCAAGGCGTTGAAGGCGAGTGATGAGTCGAGAAAAGAAGGTAAACTTCCTTCCTGCAGTTATTTTTTGAATAAAGACGACGTCGTGTGCTTTCCGCGCGATTTCGGCGACGCGAGAAGACCGTATTCGTGCGACGGATTGATACTCTGGGCGTATTCTTCGGGTAATATCAAAATCGAAGAAAGCACGTTTACCGTAACCGAAGATTTCGACCGCGGAGCGCAACCTAAAATAGCCTTTTATTTCGGCAAGTCGGCCGACGGCGAATATATTCCGATTTCCGTAAGCGGGGTCGGGATAAACGACCGTGAAAAGAACGTTGAAAGGTATTGCGTTTACACAGACGGCGGTGCGTATTATATCGCCGAAAGCGAAAACCTTATCGGCGGACTGAAAAGTTTCGTCGACGAAAATAAAAACGTTCGTTTCGACGTATGGGTTAAAAATAAATCCGCAAAGACCGAAAAAACGTATATATCGGCATATTTCGATTTGCTTCTCAAACGTAAACCGAACGAGGGGTTCGAGGATAAATGGTATAGACTGGTCGAAACGACCGACGACGGATTTTCTATTCACGTCACGGAATATTTAGACCGTACCACTTGTCTTAACTATTACGCCTACGTAAAACGAATATGTGATAAAAAGACTTATTCGACCACTTCCGCTACGAACTTCAAAGGCAGACAACACGCTTCGCTGCCATCATCCAAATCGCTTAAAACGGGCGTAATAGATAATCCGAAAAGTAAAACTTTATTTACCGAGGCGGGCGTAGAGGCCGACTTGACGCCGCTCGAATTAAAAGCGGGCGAAAGCGCGGCGATAACTTATCTCCTTGCGATTTCGGATTCCAAAGAAAAGTGCGCGTCGCATTCGGGTTCAAACCCGCAAACGAAAAGGGAATATAACGATACGTTCGGAAATATCCCCGAAGTCAATCTTGCGGGTAATCCTTACGGCGTCAGCGATTTTGCGTTTTCTTCGTTCGTCAGAAGCGTAATGAAGCAGACCGAATTCTGCGCAAGGTCGAAGAACTACGCGGGCGCTCTCATAGGCGTAAGAGATATATTCCAACAACTCGAAGCCGCGCTTATCTGGATACCCGAATATACCCGTAAAAAAATAGTCGAAGCCCTGAATTTTATCGGCGACGACGGGCGCGCCCCGAGGCAATATTCTTACCCCGACAATCCGAGCGTTTTACCCGAAATGGATTTACGCGAATTTATCGATCAGGGCGTATGGGTTATTTCTACGGTTTACACGTACTTGTCTTTTACCAGCGATTATACGATATTGGACGAGGTTTGCGGTTACTATAAATTCAGCGGCAACAAAGTAGGTTTTTCAAACCGCAGAGATACGGTTCTGGATCACCTTATTGCGATTACCGATTTTCTCGTTTCCGCAATCGACGAAGAAACCGGTTGTCTTCGCGCGCTTTACGGCGACTGGAACGACGCTCTCGACGGGCTCGGTAAGACCAAGGACGAAAATAAAAAATTCGGCAGCGGCGTTTCGGTTATGGCTACCATGCAACTTTATAAAAATCTCGGCGAAATTACGGAGATTATCGAAAAGTGCGGCAAGTACGCCGAAAAAATCGAGAATTACGCGAAGGTAAAACGAAATATTGAAAACGGTGTGGAAAAATACGCCATCGTCGAAAAAGACGGAATCAAAAAAATCGTACACGGTTGGGGCGACAAATTGTCGTTCAAAGTGGGTAGTTTTTGCGATAACGACGGTTTATCGAGAGACAGCGCGACTTCCGACGCGTTTTTCGTTCTGTCGGGGATGATTGAAAAATTCCCGGAAATGAAAGAGCAAATAATCGCCGCGTATAAACGACTTGATTCTAAATACGGCATAAAGACTTTCGAACCGTATTTCGCGCCTGATAATAAAGAGGTCGGAAGAATTACGCATTTACCGAAAGGCACGGCAGAAAACGCGGCGACTTATATTCACGCAACGCTTTTTGCGATATGGTCGCTTTTCAACGTCGGCGAAGACGAAGAAGCATGGAAACAGATAGGCAAAATTCTACCTCTCACTCATGATTTTATATCTACTACGCCTTTCGTTATGCCTAACTCTTATATTTATAACGAAGAATACGGCTTCGACGGAGAGTCTATGAGCGATTGGTTTACGGGCAGCGGGTGCGTGCTTGTAAAGGTTCTTTTCTTCTGTGTATTCGGCGTAAAGGCAAACCTTGACGGACTTACCGTAAACCCGCCGAAAGAAATACCTTTCAAAGAAATGAGTAC
>USOJ01000030.1 GCA_900556195.1 uncultured Eubacteriales bacterium | reverse complement strand
TCGGGCGTATAACTTTTTATACAAATACAGATTAGGGTTTGCGGGGCTCGATCTCGATTACGAGAAAGCCGAAGCGCTCGTGGACGAGTGCGAGCAGATCGTAAAGTTTAAGGTTAAGGGATTTTATGGATAACGAGATTTTGAAAATAGTCGAACTCGTAAAAGAGAAGACGGATAAAGAATTGACGGTCGTAAGCGTCGGCGAAGCGGACGAAACGGTCGGTTACACTCGTTTTCGCCGCGGCGGAAGAGATTATCTTTGCCGCGTGGAGGGCGATTGCGACGAGGGGCTTAAAAGCCTTATAGTCGCTCTGCTCGAAAACGTATCGCTCGGCGATGCCCCGCTCGGCAGGGTCGCCGCGCTTAAAAGCATAGTTACGGGCGACGCCAACGAGATAACAGTACAAAAATATATGCGCAAATACGGCGTGCACGATTTGCCCTGCGCGGTTTTCGTGGTACATACCGTAGACGGTAAAATAACCGACGTACTCGACTTTCTGGACAATTTCAAGACCAGCCCTTGCGACTGCTCCGTGATAACCGACGAAACGAGTTGCGCTTACGTTCGTTTTCAGGACGGAATAAACACCGAAAGCGAATATAAATCGCTGTCCGATTACGCCGACCTTTTAGCGCAGTCTTTAAGCGAAGAACTCGGACTTAACGCAAAAATAGGCGTGGGCAGTCTGGTTTCGGGCTTTGCGGAATCGTCGGTGTCGTACAGACAGGCGTTGTCGGCACTTCGCATGGGCGCGATTTTCGAACAGAACGCCACGGTGTCTACTTATAAAGAATATCTGCTCGTAAAAATGCTCGAAGATATGCCCAAGTACAAATTACAGGAATTTCTGGACATACTGTTAGAGCCCGAGTCGAAAGCGATTTTGTCCGACCCCGAAATGCTTACCACGGCGGAAGAATTTCTGCACACGAGCCTTAACGTGTCCGAAACGTCGAGAAACCTCTACATGCACCGCAACACGCTCATGTACAGGCTCGACAAGATAGAGAGAGCAACGGGGCTGGATATACGTAAATTTCAGGACGCGATGACTTTCAGACTCGTAATGATACTTTATAAACTTATCGTTTAAGGAGAACGCTATGCGACAGAGAACGAAATCGGCGGTAACGGTAGTAGTAGCCGTCGTCGCGGCGATAGGAATGTTTTTAGCCGGATTTTTTGCCGGCAGGATAAAAGACCCCGACGTAGCCGCGCTCGAATTTATAGTAAAAACTTATAAAAGACACTATCTCGAATACGATGATGATTTCGTGAGCGTAATGTCGAAGAGTATTCTCGACGAATATTCTGAATACTACACCAAAGAAGAGTACGCCGAATTGAAGAAAATATCTTCGGGCGTTCGCGGCGGTATAGGCATATCTTACGGCGACAGAAGCGACGGCTCGGTCGTTATAGCGAAGGTACTCGGCAATTCGCCCGCCGAACGCGCCGGGATAAAGGCAGGCTATATCGTCAAGGGTTTCAGAAAATCCGTCGACGAAAACTTTACCGAGATTAACGGCAGACAGGAACTTAGCGACGCGCTCGCTCCGCTCGCGCTCGGCGAAGAGTTCGTGTTAAAACTCGAATATACGGACGCCGACGGCGTTCATGAAAAAGAATGTACTCTTGCGAGAAAAGAGTATAGAGAAACTTACGTTTACTATTCGGATGATTCGGGTTCGTGGCGTTTTACGAACAATAACGCAGACGATATGGACGATCTTGAATTCGAGCGTTACGACGATCCGATTGCGGGTTTCGGCGACGATACGGCTTATCTCCGTTATACGCTTTTTTACGGTACGGCGAACGGAATTTTAGGTTCGGTAGGGCAGATACAGGAAGCGTTGAAGAAATTTACCGAAAACGGCAAACGCAAACTTATACTCGACCTACGCGGAAACGGCGGCGGGTACGTGGATATCTGCCAGTCGGTAGCCAAATTCTTCGTTCCCGCGCCCGAAAACTCTTTTTCGCTGATTGCGACCGCCGAATATAAAAAAGACCCGAAAACCGATAAGAGTAAAACCGAAATTTTCAAGTCTTCCGCGATAGAGTTCGGAACTTATAATTATGATAAAATTATCGTGCTTGCCGACGAAAACACGGCTTCGGCTTCCGAAATGCTCATCGGCGCGATGCTCTCTTACGACACGCAGGATAAGATAGAGGTAGTGCTTGCCCCGTCGAAAGACGACGACGGACAAACCGTGTATAAATCTTACGGCAAAGGCATAATGCAGACGACCTACGTCAACACGTTCGGCGGCGGGGCGTTGAAACTCACCACCGCAAAACTCGTCTGGCCCGACGGGAAAACGTGTATTCACGGAGTGGGTATCACGAAATCGCTTGAAGGCTACGGGGAAAAAATATGGGAGAGCGCGGGACAAGATCCGCTCGACGTCGCTTTGGCTCGTTGTAAAAGCCGGGAGACTGCGGCTTAACCGAAATAACTTGTAAGCGAGTTTTCTATTTCCGACGGAACGACGTTTTCTATCGGCGACAATTTATTCGCGACTTCCGCGGACGACGAATTTTTCGATTCGTCGTCCGCTTTTTCGTTTCGTTCGGGTTTTGCGGCTAAATCCGAAACGAGTTTCATAAGGGCGGCTGCGTCGAGATTACCGTCGACCGCGCGCGAAAATTCTTCCGAACAGAGAAAATCTACGGTTTTGCCGTTCACTCCGAGCAGATTGAAAACGGGGCGAAACGAAGCGAAGTCTATACGCGACAAAAGTTCGGTTACGCTTTTCGTCTTTTCGCCGCCGAATAACACCAAAACCAAAAATACGGGCAAAAGCGCGTTCATTATTTATCCTCGGTAACATTTATACGTAAGTTCGGCGTAAAATATTATATCGGAGCAAAACGAGTGAAAGATTTTTCGGAATTTACGCCGCAAGAGAAGAAAGAAACGAACGGGTCGGGCGATATAAATTCGCAATTTATGAAATTCGCCTCGGCTTACGAGGGTAAAAGCGCGGACGAAGTAATGTCCGCCATACTCGCCGAAGCGGAAAAGGGCAAGAAAAACGGAACGCTTACCGACGCGGACGTAGACAAATTCGCGTCGACGGTTTCGCCGTTTCTGACGGATAAACAGCGTAAAATGCTCAACGTGATAGTAAAAAAGATCAAGGGGTAATATAAAGTCCGCAGGTTTTGCGTATGCAAGCCGCTCCGCCGTTTATTGCGGGGATTCTTCGGCTTTGCTTCGGAATGACGGGTTTTGTCATGTTGTCAATGCCGAATTAAATAACTTGCTTGCAAGGGTTATTTAACGAAGGTATTCATAAGGCGATTGCAATTGTATAACAATTGCCAAAACGACAGTTTCAAACGCGTTAGCGTTAATCGCCGAATAAGAGAGCAAAGCGACTGTGGCAACCTTAGGCAGGGTCGCCGCGACCCGCAAGGGGTCTCGCAAAGACAATTATTTCACGTTGAGCGTATCTTGTCAACCGCAGCGCAACGATGAGTATAAAAAAAGACCGCTTAAAGCAGTCTTTCGATAAGTTTTTTATGGAATTTGCCGTCGCCCGGAAAATAACACTCGTCGCAGCGTTTCAGCGCCGAGTTTTTCGCGACTTCGATATATTTATCGTCACCGACGTATTTTGCCCTTTCGAGCCGCAATCTGCAAGCGAAAGGTTCTTCGGATAAGTCGAGATATTCGCTTACGTCGCCACACTTTTCTATGAGTTCGAAAATACCCGCGTTATACCCGATCGAGGCGATTTCGGCTTTCGTTTCGAAGTCGCTTATTCCGTTATCGAGCGTTTTTTCGGCGAGAGAAGTCGCGTTTTCGTAATTTCCGAGTTCTTCTTCGCGACGAATCTTAAACAGGTTAAGAGCGGCGTTTACCTGCGCCAGACTGCATTTGCCGTCAAAATATTTTTCGTCGATTTCGGCGTAAGTCATACCGTTTTTAAGTTCGCACAAAATATTCAGATAGCCGTCGAGCGCGAGCGTATTCGCGTAACTGCGGACGACGGAAGCGACGTCTATATCGCTGCCCTTGATTACGCCCTTTACGCCGTTTATCACGAATACGGCGAGCGGCAGCGGGAAACACGCGAAAAACGCCCTGCCGTATGCGTTTTTTACGAACGCGAACGCGATAACGTAGCCGATAATCGTAATTACCGAGCCTATCAGTCCGCCGAGCGCGACGTTCGTGAATTTCTGCGCGTTGTCGCCGTCCGTTTCGCTCACCTTTTTCGGAATAAAAATACACTCGCCGAGATCGTTGCGATTGAGTTTAAGCGAGAATTTTTTACTTTTAGTATCGTCGAAAACGAAGCATAAAACCGAGAATTTTACGACTCTGAAACCTGCGGATTTCGCAAATATCAGATGCCCCGTTTCGTGCGCGACGGCGGAAAATATCCACGTGGCGGCAAGTCCGACGATTGCGAAATAAATCGTAATCAGATCGTCGTAAATTCTCGTTACCGCCCACACGTTAAACCCCGCGAAAGCGATTGCGATTATATAAATTGCGATAATTTTAAGCGTCGTTTTGGTTTTATCTTTCATAACCCTCACCGTACACCCGTTTTTTAAGATAACCTTGCAGATTATCGCTTTCTTTCACGGTAATCTCTTCTATATGGAATTTTTTCATTATTTTAAGCAACATATACGCCCCGCAATGAATTATTTCGGCGCGTTTTTCGTCGATATGCAATTTATTTATTCTGCCGCAAACGTCGTTTGAAATTATAAGTTTGTAATCTTCTTCGAGATCGTTTACGGTCAGTACGCATCCGTCGGTTCTTGACGAATCGTATACGGCGAGCCTTAAATCGAGCGCAGCCAAAGTCGTGGCGGTGCCGCCTACCGCGTAAAACTTAACCCCTGCGGGAACTCGTCCGTACTCGCCTATTCTTTCTTCGATAATTTCGTCGAGCAGTTTCGGATCGTTTCCGCACTTGCCGTAAAGTCTTACCGCTCCGAGCGGAAGAGAATGAGAATATATTATTTTCCCGCTTTTTACGACGCTTATTTCCGCGCTCGCCCCGCCTATATCGATAACTCCGCCGTCGCTCATACCGACGGCGCCCAGAAGAGCGAGTTCGCCCTCTTCGTCGCCGTTTACGACGTCTACGTCTATACCCGTTTCGTTTTTTACGAGTCCGACGAAATTTTTGCCGTTGGTTGCGCTTCTGACCGCTTCGGTTGCGAAAGCGTAAATTTCGCCGACTTCGGCTTTTTTGAAACCGCCGACAAGATTTTTTATCGCTTTTACGGTGTCTTGTATGGATTTTTCGGTTAATTCGCTGCCGTTTGCAAGCCCCGAACCCAGACGAGTGGTAAAAAGTTCGTTATATATAATTTTTCCGTCCGCGAAAGCGCGTCCGCGAACGGAATTCGATCCTATATCTATTATGCCGTATTTTTTATTCCTTTTCATTGTACTTATATTTGTATTGCAACGCCCAATAGATTTTGCCTTCATCGGTTTCGTAAAAAGCCTTTAATGCTTCTTTATGTTTCAACTCTTCTTCCGCTGCTATCAGATTATTTCTTTGATTTTGCAATCTTCGCTTTCTTGCAGATAATGCGCACATCTGAACAATCAGAACCACTATCATCAGAAACAGCACGACGACGGCGACCACCGTGCCTGCCGTAACGAGCCTTCGCATTTTTCTTTCGGTCATTTATCTTACTCCGTAAGTAATTCTCAAATTTATTATACCACGTTTTAAGGTATTTTGCAAGCAATTTATGCACGGTTACGTATTCGAGCGCGTTTCCGACGATTACGCCGAACGGCATATACAATCTGACGTCGGGAAACCGGAAATAAAGCGACAGCCGAAAATAGACTGCGCCCGCAACGACGAACCGCAAAAAATCGATGATTTTTCCGACCGCCGCGAATTTAGACGACAGCGGAACCGATACGAGAAGAATTTCGGATATAAGCCCCGACAACGCGCCGATAAACAGACATTCGGCAAAATAATAAAACTGCCCCGCGCTGACGAACATTACCTGAAAAGTTTTTTAAGCGACGGCGCGCCGAAAGTGAGATATTTTACCGAATTTATCGTACCCGACAATTTCGCTTCGCCGGTCTGCTTGGAAAACCCTGCGATATTGAGATTTTCGCCCGAAACCACCACTTTGCCGCCGCCGATAAGCGAAAACCTTATTTCGCGCTCGTTAAACGAAAGCACGTCAGCCGCTCCGCTTAAAGATATTGCCTTACGGTTATCTATCGTTAAAACGTGATTTTCAATCTGCCCCATAATAAACGCCCCACGATAAATTATGCGGAGCGTTCGTTTTTTATGATATTAAGTCCGTCAGAAACCACCCTTCCGGGAGTATGCTCTCCCGTTGAAGCGGGAGAGGTGGCGCGCAAAGCGTGCCGGAGAGGGGGCGACCTGCCTAGGGGGCTTCGCCAAAGGCTCAGAATGACGGTACCAAGCATTGTCATGTTATGCTCGCAATGACAACTTTTTACGTTGCGCGATGACGGTCGTTACGGGATTATTCAGTCGAGTTTCTGATCGCCGAAGGATATCCAGCCGAGTTTACGGAAAAGTTCGGATAAACCGAAACATATCGCCGCAGGCAATACGAACAACAAAAGAGTTATGCCTAAACCTAAAAGCCACGGCTCTAAATTCGTACTTTTTTCTATTACACCGAATACGCCGACGAGTCCGCTGGTACCCATTCCGCCGCCCGCGGCGTTACATTTAAGCCCGAATACGCAGGTGGATACGGGACCTAAAATCGCGCTCGCGATAATTTCGGGCAACATTATAACGGGTTTTTTCATTATATTCGGAATCTGAAGCATACTCGTGCCTAAACCTTGCGAAACAAGCCCCGAAACACCGTTTTCTCTGAACGAAGCCACGGCAAAGCCTATCATGTGGCAGGAACAGCCTACGACCGCCGCGCCGCCCGCAATAAGCATGGCGTCGCTCGTTTTACCCGCCGCGACGGCTATCCATATCGCCGCCGAAGACGTCGGCATGGTGAGCAGAACGCCCATAATAACGGCAATTATTATTCCCATAAAGAACGGCGTTATTTCGGTCGCCTTTTCTATCAATATTCCGAGTTGATTTATAAGCCATATAAACGGGTACGCAAGATAAATTCCGCCCATACAGAGTACCATTACGCCGAGCGGAACGATTATTATATCGAATTTGGTTTTACCCTCGTACAAAGATACGACTTCGGCGCATAAGAGCGCGACGACGTAAGAACCTATCGGGTTACCCGGCAAGCCGAGAGTGAGGGTAAATTCGTTGAACATGATTTTATCGGCAAACGCGCCGACGAAACCCGCCACCCCGCAAGAAAACAGCGTAAGTTTTTTTACGCCCAACGCGTTGGCTATGCCTACGCCTATGCCGAAGCCCATTGCTGTTTTGGCGATTTTGGCGATGGCAAGCACTATCGCGCCGAAAGCGTTATCGCCTATCCATTTGCCTATCTGCTCTAAAATAGTACCCGCTATAAGCGTGCAGAAAAGTCCCTGCGCCATGCCGCTGAAAGCCTTTATAAACCAGCGGTCGGCGTATTTTTTTACCGTTTCTTTGAATGTCATATTATGCCTCTGTTACCATTTCCGTCGCGTATATATTCTCCGCGGTAAGCCGCCCTTCCGGGAGATTCTTCGCTTCGCTCAGAATGACCGTAAACAAGCGAGTCATTGCGAACACGGTGAAGCAATCCCGAAGATTGGTGTACGAACGCCTGTGCAAGCCGCGCTACGCTCGCGATGACGATGTTTTATTGCCGTCGTAAGGAATTTGAGTTATTCGGTTATGAGAGTGAGTTTGTTGTTTACCTGATCGCACGAAGTCAAAAAATATTCTATTCCGTTTTTGACTATCTTCAAATCGGCGCGGGATTCGCTGCCGTGAAGGTGTCCGTAAATTACTTTATTTACTCCGTTCTGCTCGAAAAGATCGGTAAAAAGCGAATTATCGCGACGGGCGTTGAACGGCGGATAATGCACCGCGCAGATAACTTCGTCGCCGTCTTCCCTTATCTGATTTACCTTTGAAAAAGCGAGCCGCAACCTTTCAACTTCGCGATAATATATCTTTCTGTCCTGTTCCTTGAAATCGGGCGAGCCTTCGACGCACCAACCGCGCGATCCGCATACGATTTTATTGCCGAATTTTACGCAGTCGTTCTGTAAAAACGTAAAATCGTCCGAAAAAGAAGACCGCACGCGTGAAATACTCTTCCACCAGTAATCGTGATTACCCCTCACGAATACTTTTTTGCCTTTGAGCGGCGCGAAAAAGCCGTTTATATCCTTTACCGCCTCGGGCAAGTCCATAGCCCAACTGATGTCGCCCGCGATAACGACCACGTCGCCCGAATCGACTTTTTTTTGCCAGTCCTCGGCTATTTTAGGTAAATATCCGACCCATTTACCGCCGAAAACGTCCATAGGTTTATTTGTTCCA
>USOJ01000029.1 GCA_900556195.1 uncultured Eubacteriales bacterium | reverse complement strand
AATAAAAGATTTAATGTGTGCGTCGATGAATGATTTAAGCGATATGATTGACGTAAACGCGGTAGTGGGAAAGCCTATGATTATGCCTGACGGAAGTACGGTTATACCTGTGTGTAAAGTTTCGATGGGGCTTATGACGGGCGGTGGAGAATACGGCGAAATAAAACAACTGAAAGCGGGACAAGACAGCCCGTTTGCGGGCGGCAGCGGCGCCGTTATATCGATGAAACCGATAGGTTTTTTAACGAGTAACGATACGGGGGTAAAATTGATTTCAACCGATAAAGACGTTTATACTCGGCTTTTCGACACGGTTGAAGAATTTATAGAAAAAATTAAAAAATGAAGAAAATATCAATATTATTACTACTTTTTACGATATGCGTAATTTTTAACAAATATACTTTCGTTCAAGCGGAATATACGCAGTCGTCCGCCGAAGCGGTTATGGAGGTTTCAAGCGGAAGACTTTTATATTCTCATAACGAAAAAGAAAAATTACCTATGGCAAGCACCACTAAAATAGTAACCGCGATAACGATTATCGAAAATTGCGACGTGAATTCGGTAGTAGAAGTAGGTAAAGAAACCGTAGGCGTTGAAGGAAGCAGCGTGTATCTAAAAGAAGGTGACAAATTTACCGTCAGAGATCTTTTGTACGGTTTATTGTTAAGGTCGGGAAACGATTGCGCCGAAACGCTCGCCGTATTTTGTTGCGGTAATATCGCCGATTTTTGCAATTTAATGAACGATACCGCAAAAAAATACGGGGCGACGGATAGTAGTTTCAAAAATCCGCATGGTTTACCGTGTAAAAACCATTATACCACTGCAGAAGATTTATGCAAGATAACTTGCCACGCCTTACAAAACGAGTTGTTTGCTACGATAGTATCTACGAAAACTTACGTTGCGACCGAAATTAAAAGCGGCGAAAAAAGAATATGGAAAAACAAGAATAAATTACTTAATTTTTTTGACGGCGCCGACGGAGTCAAGACGGGTTATACGAAACAAGCGGGAAGATGTTTAGTCGGAAGCGCGACGGTAAACGGAATGAAAGCGGTTTCCGTAGTGCTTAATAGTCCGCAGATGTTTGAAAGAAGCGAAGAATTGCTTAAAACCGCCTTTTCCGAATATAAATTAGTTAAATTATTCGACGAAACGAGATTTAATTACGTTGCGTTTACTCCCGACAGAAAATTCGCTTACGATTTAAGCGTTAAAAGAGGTTTTTCCTACCCGATAAGCGAAAAAGACGACGTAAAAGTCGAGTTGAATTTACCAGAAACTTTACCGTTGAACTTCAAAATAGGCGAAAGCGTAGGCGAAATTAGAATTTATTGCTCAAAACAGTTGATTTTTTCGGAAAATATCTATACACTGAATACGAAGTAACCAACAGGGCAGATACTAATGAGAATAAATAAATATTTAGCGGAATGCGGAGTCGCAAGCCGCAGGGCATGCGACGAAATAATAGCGGAAGGCAGAGTAAAGGTAAACGGAAAAGTTGTTAAACCCGGCGTCGAAGTAAACGAATATTCCGACAGCGTTTCCGTCGACGGTAAAAGAGTCGCGCTTGCAAAAAAATTCGAATATTACGTAATGAACAAGCCGAAAGGCTACGTTTGCACAGTAAAAGACGAGAAGGGCAGAAAAACGGTTATGGACTTACTGCCTAAAAACACGGCAAGGCTTTTCCCCGTAGGCAGGCTCGACTACGATTCCGAAGGAATGTTGATTTTTACAAACGACGGAGATCTCGCAAATCGTCTTACGCATCCAAGCAATGAAATTCCGAAGACTTATCTCGTAAAAACCGAGGGCGAAACTCCCGAAAAAGCGGTCGAAAAGATAAGAAACGGCGTTATGATTGACGGTAAAATGACAAAAAAGTGCTCGGTTAAGATAATCGAAAGTTGTAAAGATTATACTAAATTGCACGTTACAATTTCGGAAGGCAGAAACCGCGAAATCAGAAAAATGTTCGAGAGCGTCGGTAAAAACGTAGATTTCTTAAAGAGAATCAAAATAGGGGACATGCCGCTTCGGGGTCTTAACAGGGGCGAAGTCCGCAAACTTACCGCTGAAGAAGTTGAGTATTTGAAAAATGTATAACGACGAAAAACCGATAATTGTCGACGACGTGAACGAAAGTTACGAAGAAATAGTCAAAGAATTGAAAGAAAAGTACTCCGAAGAGATATTGCGTAATATCGACAAAGTCAAACGGCAATCATACGGACAATTGTCCGCCGCGTTCAACGATTGCGCAACCGGACTTTTAGGCGAAATCGAAGACTTAAAGAAGGAAATCGGCAGGCGCAAAAAAGAATTTTATAAGAGCGCGGAATATTCCGAAGCGCAGGCGAAACTCGTTACTTTAAGGAAAGAGTTATCTGCCGTCAGCGACGACTTAAAATCCGAAACGGAAAAGAAACTCTCGCGCGCAATGGACAGAGTTTCTACGCTTAACGTTACGATAAATAATCGCTTAAAGCCCCTTTCGGATAAATTAAAAGACGATATCTCTACGCTGAAAGCGGTTTATTCTTCATCCGAAAACGGTTTTGCTAAAATCAGAGACGAATTTTTAGATAGGATAGACGACGTTATAACGGACGGAATTACGAGTTTTAACGAAGAATTATCCGAAATAAACGCAAAATTCGGCGTTATCGGCGATAAAACCGAATTTCCGTTTGACGAAAATACTCTTAAAATTAAAATCGAATTATTTCCGAAAGAACTGACCGACGAAGAAGTCAATGAAGAAACGATAGACGAAAATTGCGATTCGGGACTTAAAAATTAACCGATTACTTAATTTGAACATATATTAAGTTATGAATATTGCTGATTTTCATAACGATATATTAACTTACGACGGCGGCGTCGTTACTGCTTACGGTGAAGATCGTAAAACGGTAACGGCGCTTTTTCGCGGTAAACGGGCTTTTCCCGAAATTTGCAAGATAGCAAATAATTCAAAAAGTCGATATCTTGCGTTTGAAGACGTCGGTTACTACGACTTTAATTTTGATACTCTTATAAGATTTTCGCCCGTTTACGTCGGGCTTACCTGGAACGGAGAAAACAGGTTCGGTTACGGTTGTAATTATTTATACGGTCTTAAAAACGAAGGTATAAATCTCGTTAAAAAACTGTCGGCTGAAAAAATTGCAATCGACGTCGCTCATTTGTCGAAAGGTGGTTTTATAGACGTAATCGAAAACGCCGACAGGGTAGTCGACTCTCATACTTGTTTTTCGGGAGTATACAGACACAAACGAAATATCGAAGACTGGCAAATCAGAATACTCGTAGAAAAGAACGGACTTATAGGCGTTACGCTGTGCGGATATTTTTCGACGAACGAAAAAGAATTACCGATAGAAAAATTTGCCCGACAGATCGATTATTATTGCCAAAGATTTCCTATTAAAAATTTATGTCTCGGAACGGATTTTTACGGTTGCGATTTTTTGCCTTGCGGTATAACCGAAGATTACTCTTCGCTTTCCGTTCTTAAAGAAGAACTCTTTCGCCTCGGATACCCCGAAAAAGCAGTTGAAGATATATTTTATAATAACTTATCCGAATTTCTCGATAAAATCTGAATTTTTCTTCTTTTAACGCCCATATTATCGTTAGATGAAAACTTATGAAATATGGAAAAATATAGGCGACAGAGATAATTGTGTCGTCAAAGGCTCGAAGGAGGAAAAGAAAGACGGAATCGAATAACGTAAAGAAAAGATATCTCGATTACGTTGCCGCGGTATCTCCGAAAACAAACGAAAAACGAAGTTTGTTTCATGCGTTCTGGGTCGGCGGCGTAATATGCCTTATAGGCCAGTTCATAAGATTTATGCTCGAATACGGGCTTGGTCTTTACGGCGACGAACTCGCGGGAGTTACTTCCGTAGTAATGATATTTTTAGGCTCGCTTCTGACAGGTCTTGGTGTTTACGACCGTATCGGAAAATACGCAGGCGGAGGCTCGATCGTTCCGATAACGGGATTTGCCAATTCGGTAGTTTCCCCCGCGATGGAGTTCAAAGCGGAAGGATATATTTACGGTCTTGCTGCAAAAATGTTCGTAGTCGCAGGTCCGATTATCGTCTTTGGCGTGATAGGAAGCGTCGGCGTCGGTTTGGTTTACTATATCGCGGGGTTATTTTTATGAGCGGCTCTACGATTCGTTTTTATAATAAACCGTCCATAATAGCGACCTCAACGATAGCAGGACCGAAAGAAGCCGAAGGTAATATAGGAAAATATATCGAAAAAAAGGTAAACGACGATACCTTGGGTGAAAAAACCTATGAAAAAGCCGAATGTAAAATGCTCACGTACGCGATCGAACACGCGATTAAAAATTCAGGTTTGAAAATTTCGGATATCGGGCTTCTTATTTCGGGTGATTTGTTAAATCAGATTATATCTTCTTCGTTTTCGGCAAGACAATTCGATATCCCGTTTCTCGGAGTATACAACGCCTGTTCTACGATGAGCGAAGCGTTTGCTATCGGAGCAACATTCGTGGACGGCGGTTATTACGAAAACGTAGTGGCGGCTACGGGCAGCCACTTTTCTACGGCGGAAAGGCAGTACAGGTATCCTCTCGAACTTGGCTGTATTCGGCCTCCGCAATCGCAATGGACGGTTACGGGCGCGGGCGGAGCGGTAATATCCTCGATTAAAGGCGATTTCCCTAAAATCACTTTTGCGACGTTCGGAAAAGTAACCGATTACGGAGTCGTAGACGCAAACAATATGGGCGCGGCAATGGCGCCCGCCGCAAGACGAACGCTTATCACGCACTTTGAAGACACGTGCAGAACTCCCGATTATTACGACGTAATTTTAACGGGCGATTTAGGCGCGCTCGGCAGCAGAATACTAAAACACTTAATGCGTGAAAAAGGGTATAACATAGATAAAAACCACGTCGACTGCGGCGAATTGATATATAATATCGACGAACGGGAATATCAGGGCGGCAGTGGCGCGGGATGCAGCGCGGTAACGTTCAATTCCTACTTTTATAAAAAACTTACGGAGAAAAAAATCAACAGAGTTCTGTTTATTGCGACGGGAGCGTTGCTTTCGACTACGTCGTCGCAACAAGGAGAATCTATTCCGTCGGTCGCGCACGCGGTCGCGATAGAAAACGAGGTGTAAATATGACTGAAATGTTACTTGCTTATCTTAAAGCCTTTGCGGTCGGCGGAGCGATTTGTACGATAGCGCAATTGCTCATAAATTATACCAAAATCACTTCGGGTAAAATTCTGGTATATTTTATGTTGTCGGGGCTGTTGTTGCAATCGGTCGGGCTGTATCAATATTTGGTCGATTTCGGCGGGGCGGGCGCAACCGTGCCGATAAGCGGGTTCGGATACCTGCTTGCAAACGGAGCGATAAAGGGGGCTAAAAGCAGCCTTTTCGGCGCGTTTACGGGCGGACTCGGCGCGGCTTCTGCAGGCATTACGGCGGCGATTTTATTCGGATATTTCAACGCGCTTATATTCAGGGCGAAATCGAAGAAAAATTAAATATTTATCTTTTTTATGCGGTCAATAACGTATCGGCAAATTCATATAATAACGTATGAGAAAGAAAAAGAAGAGAATTTGGCTGAAAATAACCGCTTTCATCCTGATTTTCGGACTGTTTTTCACAAGTTTATACGTTTCGTCGAGCAGAATATTGCAAGATTATGCGGTTAAAGACTATTCTGCAACCATTACGAGCGCGACTTACCGGGCATTCGATTCGGTATTATCCGAAGGCTACGATTTTTCGTCCATTATAAGAGTAGACAAAAATTCGCAAGGTGAGATAATTCTTTTAAGTACCGACAGTTACGGAGTAAACAAAATTGCGTCCGACATATCTACGCGAACGCAAAAAATTCTCAACGAAGAGACCGATAAAGGAGTCGCAATTCCCGTCGGTGCGTTTACGGGTATAAGACTGTTGGCGGGCTTCGGTAAAAAAATACGGATGAAATTGCTTTCTGTGAGTTTCGTCAAAACCGAAATAGTATCTTCGTTTTCCCAAGCGGGGATCAATCAGACGAGACATACTTTAACGCTGAATTTACGATGCGAAACCGCAGTGCTTACGCGCACGGGCAATAAAACGGTAAAAAACGAAGTTTCGATGTTGATATACGATAATATGATAGTCGGCAAAGTACCTTCGGTACTTATAAGTCCTATGATAGTAGGGCAAGGGTAAAATAAATTATTAAAACGGAAGATTTTCTTCCGTTTTTTCTTTTCAAAAACGATAAAATTTGATACAATATACTCATGTTCGAATTGCTTGCGCCGGCGGGGAACTCTGAATGTTTCTTTGCGGCGATAAATAACGGCGCCAACGCCGTTTATATCGGTTTAAGCGATTTTTCGGCAAGAAAGAACGCCGAGAATTTTACGAAGGAGAATATCCGCTATTACGTAGCGTACGCCCACATATTCAACGTAAAAGTTTACGTCGCGGTAAATACTCTCGTAAAAAACGCCGAACTCGACGATTTCGTTTCCACGGTAAAATACGCGTACGAAGCGGGCGCGGACGCCTTTATCGTTCAGGACGTTTTTTTAGCCGAAACGCTGAAAAATACCTTCCCCGAAATAGTTCTTCATTTAAGCACGCAAGGCGGCGTAAACAACGTCGAAGGCGCGGAATACGCGTTACGAAAAGGATTTTCAAGGGTAATTCTCGCCCGAGAAACGCAGATAAACGAAATTAAAGAAATCGCGAAAGTAACGGAAACGGAAGTATTCGTTCACGGCGCGCTTTGTTCGTCCTTTTCGGGTCATTGCTATATAAGTTCTTTCGTCGGCGGAAACAGCGGTAACAGGGGCTTATGCAAACAACCGTGCAGGAGAGCGTACACTCTCGAAACTTCCGAAAATAAAGGCAAATACGCGATCTCTCTTTCCGATTTATGCCTTATCGACAAACTCAAAGAATTGAGAGATGCGGGCGTTAAAAGCGTAAAAATAGAAGGGAGAATGAGAAATCCCGAATACGTCGCTTCCGTAGTCAAAGCGTACAGGCAAGCGATAGATGACGGTATTGCCGATACGAAAGAAATTAAAAGGACCTTTAATCGCGGCGATTTTACTTTGGGCTATCCTTTCGGCGTGGCAAAAAATATCGTGTCGGATAAAATCCAGAATCATAAAGGCATAAAAGTCGGTACGGTTCGCAAATTATCGGATAATAACCGAATAATCGTCGAAACGGACGAAACGTTTAACGTCGGCGACGGCTTTAAGATAATAAGAAACGGCTACGAAGTCGGAAACGCCGTAGCGTTATCGATCGGTAAAATTCTTGCTTATAAAGGCGAGATAAAAATCGGCGACGACGTGAATATAACCAAAGACGTCGGGCTTGCGACTGAATTACTTGAAAAAACGAAAAAAGTACCCGTGGAAATTCTTGTAAACGCGACAGAAGGCGACTATCTGACCGCGGTTTGCGGGGAATACGTAGTCAAGAGCGACAGAATTCTCGAAAAAGCAAAGACTCACCCTATAACAGAAGAAGAATTGTCTTTGAATTTCTCTAAAACGGATAAATATCCGTTTTTACCAAATGTAAAGGCAATAGTCGTCGGAGAGCCGTTTATCGTGAAATCGGCGTTGAACAATTTACGGGCGGCGTTGTATGAAAAATTATTCTACGGCAACAGTAAAACGCGGACGGTTGATATCGAATCTCTTGAAATTCCGAAATCAAGATACGAATTATCCGATAATTATAATTTGCTTATTTCCGACGATTTAAGCGATAAAAAACGGGGATATACGTTCGTTTACTTTCCGAATAACTACGACGTTATAGAAAAGAAAAAACACTCGGCTTATTTATTCGTTCCGTCGTTTTTGACCGATGGCGATATCGTTAAAATTAAAGAACTTTCCGAATATTTTGACGGTTTTTACGTCGACGGAGTTGACGGGTTGGAAATTGCCGAATCTTTATCGAAACCCTTTATCGCGGGGCTTGGATTAAACGTTTTCAACAAATTCGACGAAAACGCCCTTTTGACGGAAGGTGCAAAAATAATTGCGGCTTCAAAAGAATTATCTCTTAAAGAAATTTCCGATTTCGGCAGTAATATCGTCGTTTTTACGAACGGAAACATCAGACTTTCGGAACTTCTTTATTGTCCTTACGGCAAAAATTGCAAGAACTGTAATCGAAAAGATATAAACGAACTTACCGACGAACTCGGTCATAAATTTTTCATCAGACGATACAAAATCAACGACAGATGTCGCTTTGAAATTTATAACGGCTCGATTCTCAACGTAAAAGCAGATATTCACGGCGGCAAGCTTATAAATGTAGTCGGTCTGGACCAAAATACGAGAAATTCGATAATAAATTCCGAATACGAAAAAATATATTACGGCAACCTGAAAAAAGGAGTGCTCTGATGGAAGAAAAAACTATAAAAACACTCGAATTCGATAAAGTGCTGAATATCGTTTCCGATTATTGCGTTTTGCATAAAACGGCGGAAAACGTTAAAAATCTCTGTCCGACAAGCGTTTTCGACGAATGTCGGCTTAAAATAG
>USOJ01000028.1 GCA_900556195.1 uncultured Eubacteriales bacterium | reverse complement strand
TCCGTACATAAAAAAAGAGCGCGGCCGCAGAAAAACGGCGCGCTCAGAAAACCCGACACGAAAAAGGGGGCAATAGTCGGATTCGTATCCGGGATTTTTGTCGTATTGATTGTAATCGTATTATTTTTTGTCGCTATCGTGGGTGTTTACAGATAAATTCACAGACAATAGGGTAACGAACGAAGCGAGCCTACGAATTACGGTAATTTCCGGCACTACGATACAGATGGCGTTACGCCCGTTATATGGTAAAGTAAAGAAGTAAAGCGATGGGCGGGGTTGAAATGGGAATTTCAACCCCGCCGTTATCTTTCACGGCGGGGTTTTTCCTGCTTTTGAATACGAAAACCTATAAGTACTGTCTTTGCGAGACCCCTTGCGGGTCGTGGCGACCCTGCCTAAGGTTGCCACAGTCGCTTTGCTCCTTCGCAATGACATGTTTTATTAAGTGTCATTCTGAGCCTTTTGCGAAGAATCTCCCGGAAGGGTGGAATATTACGGACTATAAAACGGTGGCGGCGGTATTTGAAAAAATAACGCCGCCACCGCTATGTTTTTACGTAAAAAAGTCTACAATTTATTGCGGGGATATCTTTCGTAGTTCGTGCGGAGTTTTGCCGAAAGTCTTTTTGAAAGTCCTGTAAAAATACGAAACGTTGTTGTAACCGCACTCGTAACAGATAGTTTCTATAGATTTGTTAGTGTTTTGTATGAGAACCGAAGCGAACGATAACTTTTTCTGATTGAGATAATCGGTTAAAGTTTTGCCCGTAACTTTGCGGAATGTGCGCGAAACGTATTCTTTTGAATAGTTGATTTCGTCGAATATGTCGTTGGGGTTAAGGCAAAAAAATTCGGGCATTTCGAGTTTTGCGATAAGCCCCAAAATCCATTCGGGCGCTTTGCTCGTAGGCGTTTCGTTTACGTCGGACTTTTTCATCGCGCGAAAAAGTTCTGCGAGTACGAAATACAGCGACGAATTTTCTACGGGGTCGCAATTTACCGTCGATTGTAAATCGGTTTCAAGCCTGCTGAGCGTGTTTACGTCGATTTTGGTTTTGGCGTAAGCCGTAAGGTCGGCAAGAGGGTCGTATTTGAAGAACGCGGCTGTTTTTTCGTATAACGGAACGGTAAGGGCGATATCCCGATGAGCGCATAAATTACCTTTTTCGCGCAAAAAACAATGAATATCGCCGGGGCGTAAAAATACTACGTCGCCGATAGTAAGTTCGCGCGTAACGTTGTTAAGGCTGTGTTTTATCGTACCGTTGGTGATATAAAACAACTCGTAAAAATTGTGCGAGTGATAATAATTATCCCCCTTGTTTATTATCTGAACTATTACGTCTTCTTTGTTTCCGTCAGGAAAGATTTCAATACCCAAATTATACATATCGTACATAGTATAGCCTTAAAAAAGGCGTATGTCAAGCAAATTATGTCAACGTAGTGTATAAACGAACACTTATAGTATATTGAAAACAAGCCTTGAAAAAAGTACAATAAGGGTGAAATTTGTCGACGCGGATAAACTCGCGACGGATTTTGTAAACGGGGTACCCCGTTTCTCTTGCTTCGCAAGAGAAAAACTCTTAAAGGTAGAAACGTTCCGACAACTAAAATATGGAACGCAGGAGGAAACATGATAAAAGGCAAACTTTTGAACAAGAAAAGCGCAGTTATCGCTTTTCTGCTTGCACTGTGCATGAGCCTTACGGCATTTGCATTCGGCAGAACCATCGCCCGCGCGGACGCTCTTGAAAAGGTAGACGACAAACCTGCCGAAGACGTCGTACTCGATATGGATACGACTCAGGCGTGGCTTGAAGTCGATGGCGCAAAGTGTACGGTTGTTCATCCCGACAACATTTTTCACACTCTCGGAGATCCTTCGGTATTCCCCGATGCGGACGGCTCAACGAAAATAACCTGGACGGAACAAATCGCGAATAACGGTGTGGTTGTCGTTAAATTTGCAAAGCAATATAAAGCGGAAAACTTTTCAACCGTAACGGTTCGCCTTACCGTCGGAAACGGCGCGGCAGGCAATACGAACGTTATAACTCTTAACGGATATGCTCTTACCGATACCGAATACGCAACCGTTGCCGGCACGAAAGAAATCGCAAACGGCGGAAACGTAGTGGTCGACCTTACTCTCGAAGCGGATAAGTTAAAAGACGCAGACGGATATATTTCGGGTTTTGCAATGAAGAAAACCGAAACTATGACGGATCAAACCGGACAAATTTTCGCCGATTACGTAAAACTTGCAATTCCGGCAGAAAAAGAACCGACCGAAAACGTAGTAGTCGATATGGATACCACGCAGGCGTGGCTTGAAGTAGACGGCGAAAAATGTACTGTAGTTCACCCCGATAACGTATTCCACGGACTCGGTGATCCCACCGTATTCCCCAAGGCGGACGGCTCTACGAAGATAACCTGGACGGAACAAATTGCAAATGAAGGCGTGGTCGTCGTAAGACTTGCCAATAAGGTAAAAGCGTCTTATTTTGAAAAAGTAAAATTAAACCTTTGCGTAGGTAACGGTAAAAACGGTGCGCCCGCATACAGCAACGCGATTACCATAACCGGTTACGCGGAAAAAGACACTACGTTTTCTACCCCCGCAGGCAAGATTAAAACTGGCGGCGGTAACGTTACGAAGATACTTTCTCTCGATCCTGCCGTTCTGGCTGACTCCGACGACTATATTCAGTCGATAGTTCTTCGCAAAACCGAAACCGATACAGAATGTACGGGTCAGATTTTTGCGGATTACGTAGAATTCTGCCTTGTAGGCAGCGAACCGAAGCCCGTTATTTCCGAAGAATTTACTACTAAAGACATAGCGGACGTTATGCCCGTAGGCGCAGGCGTTACCTTTAACGTAGCGACTTCCGAAGCGACCTTAAACAAAACGATTATCAACGCTGCGGTAAAAGCAGCCGCGTTCGACAAACTCAACCTTAAAATTACTCCGAATTCGGAAGGCAAATTCTCTACTTACGTATTGATGAAAGCCCCGACGGCTGCCGCAACTTACGAAGACGGCGGAATATTCTTCTGGATTTCCAACGATAACGTAGTAATCGGTAATAAAGATAATTCCGAATCCGTTCTTGCCGCCGAATTCCCCGCAAACGCTTTCGTAAGCGGCAGAGCGACGAAGATTTCGATAGCGGCTATCCCGTATTATATCGAAGGAACGCAAGCGGGTTATTACTGCGCGCTTTACGTAGAAGACGCAACCGATCCGTTGGTTGAAATCTATCTCGGTATAGAAGACGTAACTACGGGCGTATACACTAATATCTGCACGCAGGATCTCGGCGGAAACTATTCCGTAACTTACGGTTCTGCAAGCGATACTCCCAAGTCCGCAAGCGAAGTAATGAACGTAAAAATAGCCACAAAGAGCGGCAGTACGACTTTCAAAAATCCGAGAGCGGCTCTCGACCTTACTTACTTCGAAGTAGAAGGCGCGACGGTAAGCGACCTCGTTATCAGCGGTAACGCTACTTTCGATAAAGAAACGGGCTTCCTTACTTTCGGCAAGAAAGGCACGGTTAAAGTTAAATATACCGTTACCAACGCTTTCGGAACGTTCGAATCCAACGAACTTACCCTTACTTACGACGACGGCAAGACCGAAACCAAGAAGAGCGGTTGCGGAAGCAGCGTTGCGGGCGCGGGCATGATCGGCTTCGCCGCTTTGGGTATGGCTGCAATCGCGATTAAAAAACGCAGAAAATAAGACTTGATTAGTTAAAAGAAACTAATTACCGAACCAATCGCAGGACCGCAGACGAATAATCTGCGGTCTTACGAAATAAACGTATGGAGCGTTATTATATGAAAAAATTTCTTTGCGCCGCCTTATGCGCGGTAACGGCTTTGTCGGCGATAGGTTGTTCGGGCAAAAAACCGAGCAATTCGGGTAGCGTCGGCGACGACGTATACGTCAAGATAATCGACGCAGGACTCGGCAGCGACTGGCTCAACGACGTCGCTTCCGCTTATTACGAAGAAACGGGTATACGCGTACACGTTACCGCCGATACCGATCTTACGGCCTCGCTTTTGCAGGATATGAATACTCCCGGCAGCGAAAAAGACGATATGTACTTCGTCGGTCAGCAGATGAACAACTGGATAAAATGGACTCGTAACGGACTTATCGCTTCGATAGACGACGTTTTGTCTTCCGATAAGTACGGCACGCCCGCAAACGAAAGAATCGCTGATTCCGCTATTCTCGATATGGGCAAGATCGGCGACAAGCATTATCTTACGAGTTACGTCTATTCGAGTTGGGGTTTCGTTTACAATCAGAATTATCTCAATCGTATAGAATCTTACGGCGAATACGTCAAGGGCGAATGGCCCGAAACCGTTCAGGGGCTTTTGGATCTTTGCACGGCTACGAACAACGCGAGGATTGTAAACAACAGGACGAAACAGACCGTTAAACCTTTCGGTTGCGGCTTTACCGTCAACTATATGAACTGGCTCTTCCACGGTTTGTGGAACGAGATAGATCCCCAAGGCTATAACGATTACTATAACTATAACGACAAAAACGGCGGTTTCCCGACGGATAAACTTGTAACGACGGCGACTGTCAATGCAATGGAAACGATTTACGATCTTATCGATCCGAAGTCGTCTTCCGACAGTAACGCCGTATCGTGGTCGCAGAATCACACAGAATCTCAACAATCGTTCGTAAACGGCGACTGCGTATTCGCTTTTACGGGCAGTTGGTTTGCGACCGAAATGAGAAACATTCTTTCCGAAGTCGGACTTACCGATTACCATTTCGGCGCGTACCCCGTCTATAATAAGGGCGACAAACCTACGCTTATGATGAATCTTCCGGGCGAAACTTTCGTTATCCCGTCCGAGGCGGTCAACGTAAGCGGGGCGAAAGACTTCCTTGCCTTCGTTCTTTCCGAAAAAGGCGTTGCGGCGGCTTCTAAAAGACTCGGCTTCCCGATGATTTATTCCACCGATCAACAAGTTACGTTGAGTTCTTTCGGGAAGGAAATAGTAGCCGTATCTCAAAAGGCAAATCTCGCCTACGTTTATTCGCAGAACGACGTATACAGAACGGGCGCGCTCGAATTATTCCTTTCCGAGCCTAAGCCGATTTTACAGATAGCAAAAGGCGCGTCTTCAAAGGCAGCCGTCGAATCGCTTTTAAGACAGGAAGCCGTTCACCATTCGGGGCTTTGGTCTGAATACATGAAGAGGATTTAATGAATAAAGTCGCTTATAAAAAACGCGGAAAACGAAGCGTAGGCAAAACGCTGTTTATATACCTCGGGCTTGCCTGGCCGATATTGCACTTTACCGTCTTCTGGTTCTGTATGAATATCGGCATGGTATATAACTCGTTTTTCAGCGAAAATATCAACGGTAAACTCATTTTCGACGGGTTGGAGCATTATAAAGACGTATTCCGTTATATGTTCGGCATAAAAAAGTACGAGATGATGTCTTCAAAATCGTGGCTTAATACTTTGACGATCATGGGGTTGGCGTTGTTTATAAACCTGCCGCTTACGCTTGTCTTTTCGTATATGATTTACAAAAAGATATTCCTTCATCAGGCGTTAAGGGTAGGTATGTACGTTCCGTGCGTATTGTCGGTCGTAATACTCTGCCTGTTTTATAAAATATCCGTTTCGGGTACGCAGACGTATAAGAGTTTGCTCACCGTACTCGAAAAACTCGGCTATAAAAATCAGTCGGTCATAAAGAACGGCGCGCTTGCCGATTCGAGTACGGCTTGGAACACCATACTTATATTCAGCGTGTGGACGGGCGTAAACGGTAATATCATTTACTTCAACTCGGCTATGGCGAGGCTCCCCGACAGCGTACTCGAAAGCGCGGAACTCGACGGCGCGAGCGAAACCAGACAATTTTTCTCGATAGTCATACCTATGATATGGCCGACGATTACCACGATGAGCATTACGCTTATAAGCGGCGCGCTCGGCTGGTATATTCCGTCGCTTCTGCTCGTGGGCGAATCCATGGCTGGCGCAACGGGAACGGGTACGGTTGCCTGGATGATTATAAGCAACGTAAACGCGGGTAACGCAACGGGTTATCCCGCCGCGCTCGGCGTAGTAATAGCCGTTTTAGGCGGAACGTTCGTTCTTTTATTCAAAAAGGTAATGGAAAAAATCTATCCGGAGGTTGAGTATTGATATGGAAAAACATATGCGCATCAACCTTCGCCGAAAGAAGATAACGGGGCTCGATCTCGCTTTCCGCATTATCTGGTTTATCGTTATGACGTTTTTGTCGCTGTCGTACGTTTATATGTACGTATGGTTACTTATGAACTCGTTCAGAAAATCGAGCGATTTTATAATCGACACGTTCAAGTTGTTCGACTTCAAAAACTTTACTACGAAGAACTACGAAACGCTTTTCAAAACGCAGATTGCGGGTACGGCGAGAAACCCGATCTACCTTAAAGACACCATACTTACGACCTGTATTCTCGTCGTAGGTCAGGTTTCGCTCGCGATAACGATACCTTCGCTTACGGCGTATATAATCGCGAAGTACGAGTTCAAACTAAAAAAAATCATATACAACGTATCTATCGTTTCGTTCATAATTCCGTCGGTAGGCAGCATCGCAACGACGTATAAGTTGATGACTAAACTCAATCTTCTCAACACCTATCTCGGAATGTTCATCATGGCGGCAGGCGGTTTCGGACTGGGCTTCTTGCTCTTCAAAAACTTCTTCGCGGCTATCCCGTGGGACTACGCCGAAAGCGCGTTTTTAGACGGCGCGACAGACCTCGGCGTGTTCGTCAGGATAATGTACCCGCAGGCTCTGCCCATTTTAACGGCGATAGCGATAACCGCGTTTATAGGTTGCTGGAACGATTACAGTACGGCGTATATATTCATGAACAATCGTCCGACCATTTCGCTCGGCGTAAGTCAGTTGTACACGAAAATGGAAAGGTCGCTTCAACTCCCGATAGCCTTCGCCGGTATGACCGTACTCGCAACCGTATCTTTGCTTATCTTCACCGTTTTCAATAAGATGATTATGAGCAACTTCTCGGCGGGCGGTCTTAAAGGATAAGGTAAAAAGATGAGATTAAAAAGCATAATTTCAGCGGTTGCGGCTTTGGCGATAGTCTTTGCAGCAACGTCGTGCGGAGGAAGGGGAAACGATAGCAATATGAATAAAATCACTCTTCCGAATTACGACGAATACGAATCCGAATACGAAACGGTTATTTCGGGTTGGCTTATTCCTTCGTCGCTTAACGAAACTAACGTAAAATGGATTAAAGAAGCGGGTGTAAGCGCGTTGTTCGCGTGTGGCGCCGGCGACGTCGTGTTAAGTTTTCCGACTTACGATCAAAAGGCGAAAGCCGCTCTCGATTTGCTCGGAAGCAACGGCGTGAAAGTTTACGTAAACACCGGATCGCGCGACGGAGCGTCTTACCGGAAGATATCTTCGTTCAAGCAAAATTCCGCAGTGCTCGGTATGGCTTTGGACGAACCCAACAAAGCGGAGATAACTTCCATGGCGCAGCAGGTAGAGTGGTGGAATCAGAACGCCGACGGCAGGAATTTTTATTGCAATTTATATCCGTCGTTCGCGCAGGTCGTGCAAAACGAATTTAACGGCGATTACGCTTCGTATCTGAAATATTATTGCGATAACGTTCTCAATAATCTCACTACGGGTGAAAAGTGGCTTTCCGCCGACAGGTATCCTTTAACTTACGATAACGACGGCAATAAATGTCTGGATAACGCATGGCTTTCTGACGTTCAGATTTTAGCGAACGTCGCTAAGCAATACAAGAACGTAAAGACGAATTTCTTTATTCAGACAATGCCTTACGGTATAAAAGAGGACGGCTCGCCAAACGGAGCGATTTACGGCTCGCGCGACAGAGTACCGACTTACGAAGACATCCGCATGCAGGAATACGCGCTTGCGGCGTTCGGTTACGACGGCATTTCGCTTTTCTGTTACGCTACTCCGCTCGTGGGGCTTGAATTTGCCGAAAGTCAGGAAGCGATGATAAGTCGCAGCGGCGAAAAGACCGCGATTTACGACAGCGTAAAGAAAGCCAACTCCGAAATTCTCGCGTTCGACCACGTTTTGCAACAATTCGAATGGATAGGCACTTTCACGAACGACGCGGGGCAGACCAACGACGATAAGCCGAGAACGCAGAACTCGTCGTTCAGACTTCTTAACAGAATTTCGGTAAAGAGCGTTCTTTCGCTTAATTCGGTTACGACTTCGCGTGATACGTTGTTCGGATATTTCAACGACGTTGACGGCAACGACGGTATTATGGTGGTAAACTATAACGAAACCACGCTTAACTTAACCGACGAAGTAACGTTTAACTTCGATTCGTCAAAATACAACAAAGCGATTTGTTACGTAGGCGGCAAAAAGCAGGTTGTTAATTTAAGCGGCGGCAAATTGAATCTCGAACTCGGCGTCGGCGAAGGCGTTTTCGTAATCCCCTACGCAGAATAAGATAATTTTAATTGTCATTGCGTCAATGCCGTCTTTACGAGGGGCATAGCGACCGCGGCAATCCCGAAGATTGGAGTACGGGCGATAATATACG
>USOJ01000027.1 GCA_900556195.1 uncultured Eubacteriales bacterium | reverse complement strand
GGGCTCGGGCGCCTCTTGAAAAGTTTCGCCCGGAAAATCCGCCGCGTCAATTTTTTCGTCGCCGCTTTCGCGTTGATTGAAATTATAAAAATTTATCGAGTTCGTAATCGACCTTTTTATTGCGTTTTACTTTGGGGTGTTTATAAATTTTCCCGCGCGCGATAGCCGTATCTATTTTGCGAAGAACGCGTAAATCGTCGAGCGGGTTGCCGCTTAAAACTATCATATCCGCGCATTTGCCCTTTTCTATCGAGCCCGTTTCGTCGCCCACGCCCGCAAGTTCCGCGCTGCGTTTCGTCGCGGTGTATATCGCGAAGGCGTTGCTTACGCCGACGTATTTCCGAAAATAGCAGAGTTCGCGCCAGAAATCGTATTGCGTTATCCAGGGGCAGCCTACGTCGTTGCCCAAAACCACGGGTATTCCGTTTTTTACGGCGGCTTTCGCGCAATCTATAACGCCTTCGAATACCACGTTGCCGTTGAATTGCTCAACTTCGGTAATTCCGCTTACCGAGCGGTCGAATAACGCGTACGGCAGCGCGGGGGATATTGTCGTACAGAGATACGCCCCGTTTTCTTTGAAAAGCCGTATTATCTCGTCGTCGGGTTTCGCTCCGTGTTCTATCGAATTTACGCCGTTTTCAAGGGCGATTTTTACGCCTTCGGGCGATTCGACGTGCGCGGCTACCGCATAGCCATTCTTTTTCGCCTCGGCGCATACGGCTTTAACCGTATCGGCGGACATTTTTACTTCGCCCGGAACGCCTTTTTCTTTCGCGTCCAGAACCCCGCCCGTAATCATCAACTTGATAAGGTCTACGTTTTCGGCTTCGTTGTTTTCAAGAATCCGCAACGCTTCTTTGGTCGAATCGGCGGCGATTGCGACCGAACCCGCCATGTGTCCGTCCGGAACGGAAATTCCGCGATTGGCGGCAAGTATGCGCGGACCGATTTTTTTGCCGTTTTTGATATCGTCGCGGAGTTTAGTATCGAAATCGGCAAGCCCGCCGACCGTTCTTATAGTGGTAACGCCGCTTAAAAGTTCGAGTTTTGCGAACTTTGCGACTAACTTATAGGCAATTGCCCGCGTAACGGCGGTACTCATGATTTTTTTTACGAGTTTTGCGTTGTCGCGTTGCTTTTTCTGCGGTTTGCCGTTGCCCGCAAGGTGAACGTGCATGTTTATAAGCCCCGGCATAAGGTATTTGCCGCCGAGGTCGATCGTTTCGTAGCCGTTCGGTATCGGGTCGCCTTTCGGCAACACGTTCGCTATTTTTTCGCCGTCGACGAGAACGACCGCGTCGCGCGCGGTCATGTTTTCGCTTCCGTCGAGTATTTTCCCGTTTATAAGCGCGTATTTTTTCATAATGCCGTTATTATAAACCAACTCCGCGCTTTTGTCAACGATTAGCCAAAAATTTGTCCGTCGAGTTTGAGTTTTGCCTTTTCGATCGGATACTCATGCAATATAATAGCCTCGGCATTTGCGGCTGATTCGTCAAACGAATTTAAGGCATAAATAATTTTTATTTCAGCAATAAGTAAACATAATACGATATCGGCGTGAAAATTCGTTGACATATTTATGCGATAGGAGTATCATAGAGAAGTAAAGACGGATTGTCCGTCGGAGGCAGAATATGTTCAACGCAAACGTATATTTCTTTTATTTTTACTTTTTCGTCAGTCATAGTGAATAAACTACGATACTTTTGCGTTGTGTGAAAAACGAAAAAATAAAAGGCTTATCGTAGGAAACTTCGGTAAGCCTTTTTTAATGCTTACGACCCGTTCGTCAAAGGAGAGTTATTATGAAAAAATTATTGTCGCTGTTGCTTTCAACGGTTATGCTTGTCGCAGTCGTTGTAGGTTGCTCCAAGAAAAACGAAGTTAATAAAATCGATCCGAATAAGAAAGAATATTCGGTCGCGATTTTACAGGTTTCAACCCACACCGCTTTGGACGGCGCGCGTAACGGTTTCAAAGATAAATTGAACGAGTGGGCGAGATCCAAAGGGAAAACGATAAAATACGACGAAGAAAACGCCCTCGGTAACGCTGCTACGGAAACTACGATGGCAGATAAAATAGTTTCCGCGCAGCCCGACCTTGCGCTTGGCATATCGACTTCTTCGGCGAGAGCCTTGGCGGGATCTACGACTAAAATCCCCGTATTGTTCACTGCTGTAACCGACGTTAAAAACGAACTTAAAGGCAGAAACGTTACGGGTACCAGCGATATGGTTCCGATAGCGAAACAAATCGACTTAATCAACGCAATTGCCGAAAATTGCAAAAAAATCGCTTTGGTATATCATACTTCTGAAGAAAATTCGCAAAAGCAGGTAGAAATTGCAAAAAACAGATGTAAAGAATTAGGTATTACAGCCGTCGAATACGGGGTTGAAAATACGAATCTCATTGCTACGACGGCTCAGGCGATTCGCTCTATTGGCGATATAGACGCGGTATACGTACCGACGGATAATATGCTGGCGGCAAATATGCCCGCGCTTTGCGACGAATTGTACGGCGATAGCAAAAGCACGAAGAAGATACCCGTTATAGCGGGTGAAAGCGGAATGTGTGAAAGCGGAGAAGCGCTCGCTACGTTAGGTCTCGATTATTATAAACTCGGCGAGCAGACGGCAGACATTGCTATAAGAATTTTAGAGGGAGAAACTCCGTCGAAAATTCCTTTCGAATACTATAAACTCGAATGCGACGTATACGTCAACGAAACGAACGCTGCAAAACTCGGTTATACCGAACAGAAAATTGCGGATATTAAAAATTTCGGCAAAAACTAATATTCGTAAGAGGAAAAAACGATGAACATAATGGCGTTATTAAGAAGTTTGCCGGGCGGCGTAGCGCAGGGGCTTATGTGGAGTATAGTTGCGATAGGCGTGTATATATCCTATCGCATACTCGACTTTGCCGACCTTACCGTAGACGGGTCGCTTATGACAGGCGGCGCAGTTACGGCAATGGCAATTGTGGCTGGTATTCATCCGCTGCTTGCAATGCTTCTCGCTTTTCTTGCCGGCGCGGCGGCGGGTGCGGTTACCGCTCTTTTGAATACTAAATTCAAAATCCCTACTATACTTTCGGGAATTTTAACGATGTCGGCTCTTTATTCAGTTAATTTGAGAATAATGAAAGGCAGCAATTCCGTTACCATCGACCGCAATCGCAGTTACAACGGCATGTTTGCCAACTTATTTAATTTGAGCCCGATAGACGATAAAAACGTGTTGACCATAATATCGACCTGTATACTTATAGCCGCGGTTATAGCGGTTTTGTACTGGTTTTTCGGCACGGAAATAGGCTCGTCGGTAAGGGCGACGGGCAGTAACGAAAAAATGGCTCGCGCTCAGGGGATAAACACCGACCTGACGAAATTTATCGCGCTTTCTTTAAGTAACGGTTTAGCCGCTCTTTCGGGCGCGTTGATAGCGCAATATTCCGGTTCGGCTTCCCTCGAAATGGCGGAAGGTACGATCGTTATAGGTCTTGCTTCGGTAATAATAGGCGAATTGATATTCGGGAATAAATTTGCTTTTTGGCTTAAAATGACGGGCGTAGTCATAGGAGGCGTAATATACAGGCTCATTTTTACGATCGCCTTACAGTTAGGTATGAAAAGTACGGATATAAATCTCGTATCTTCCGTAATTATTGTCATAACGCTCTGCGTGCCGAACGTCAAAAATTTCTTCGCGAAAAAGGGCGCGAAAAACTCACGCGACAAGAAACGTATAAGGAGTAAGAAAAATGTTAGAAATTAAAGGCGTTTCTCTCTCTTTCAATAAAGGAACGGTCAACGAAAAGCAGGCTCTTTGCGATATAAATCTCACCGTAAACGACGGCGATTTCATCACGGTTATCGGCGGCAACGGGGCGGGCAAATCGACCCTTCTGAACATTATTTCGGGTGTGTTTCCGCCCGACGGCGGCGAGATTCTTTTAAGCGGTAAAAATATTACGGGCTTAAAGGAATATAAACGTGCGAAGTATATTTCGAGAGTTTTTCAAGACCCGCTTTCGGGAACGGCGGCGAGTATGAATATCGAAGAAAATCTCGCGCTGGCAGATAGAAGAGGCAAACGCAGAGGACTTAAATGGGGAATGAAAAAGAGCGAACTCGCCGCATATAAAGAACTTCTTAAAGGGCTCGAACTCGGTCTAGAAGACAGAACGGGTCAAAAGGTAGAAACGCTTTCGGGCGGGCAAAGGCAGGCGCTTACGCTTTTAATGGCTTCGCTCAACAGCCCCGAATTGCTTCTTTTAGACGAGCATACGGCGGCGTTAGACCCCAAAACGGCTAAAAAAGTGCTTACTCTGACCGACGAAATCGTCAAAAAAGATAAACTAACCGCGTTGATGATTACGCATAATATGAACGACGCGCTCGCTTACGGCAACAGACTTATAATGATGAACGCGGGCAAAATCGTATACGACGTGAGCGGCGAAGAAAAGGCGAAACTCACGGTCAAAGATTTGCTCGAAAAATTCGAAAGTATCGGCGAACTGAACGACCGTATTCTTTTGTCCGAATAATCGGGCGTATCCCGCTTCAACGGGAGAGCATACTCTCGGAAGGGCGTTTTTGCGGGGCAGATATATAAAAATACTTAAAGACGGAAATTTTTTCCGTCTTTTTTCGTTTTAAGTTGACAACGCGCCCGCATACGGTATATAATGATTATACCGTTCAACCGATTATAATCGGTTGAAAAAGGAGAGAAAAAATGAAAGAATGTCAATTCTGCCACGGTGAAAACGCGGATAACGCCGTATTTTGCAAAAACTGCGGCAAAAGACTCGACGGAAAAGTTCTCTGTCCGTCTTGCGGAAGATACGTCGACGGCGACGGCGCGTATTGCGAATTCTGCGGCGCGAGAGTAGACGGTAAACCCGTATGCTCGTGCGGAGAAGTTATCGAAGACGGTAATTTTTGTCCGAGGTGCGGCAAACCCGTAGGCGAAATCAAGTATAAACCCGCGAATGCCGCAAGGTGCGAAGTCGCTTCCCGGAAAGGTTTCGACAAGGCTAAAAGAATTTTAGAAATCGTCGGAACTTCTGTTGCTTCTTTCGCCGTGCTTATTGCGTTTATCGCGGCGTTTTGCGTAAGAGTTACCGCTACCGCCACGGGCGACGACCTTACGGCGATAGTCGGGCAGACCGAAAGCGAGTCGATTTTCTACTACTTCGGTAAGGCTTACGCCGATATTGCGGATATTCTTGCGGGGATGCCCGAATATAACGGCGTTTACGCCACGGGGCTTTACGTTTCAACCGCGCTTAATACCGTTGTCGGAATCGCGATGCTCGTCTGCGTAACCGTCGGTACGATAACGTCGATAATAGCGTTCGTCAAGTTTATGACGCATAAAACCGACGACGGCAATCTTTGCCCCGCCGTGTTCACGGTAGTTTCGCTTATTGCGGGCGCGATCGCCTTCAAAAGCCTTAACTACGTCGACGCACGCGTGTACGGCAGCGTGAGCGGAACCGTAAAAATCGGACTTTCGGCGGGGACCGAAGCGGGGCTTACGTTCGCCGCGTTGTTCCTGATCGGCGGAATAATCTGTAAAATAATTAAGCAGGGTAAGGATAATCTTCCCGCCAAAAAGTTGGTGTGCCGCATATTCGGCGCGGTGGGCGCGTTCTTTTGCGTAATAGCGTTGTCGTCTGCGGGCGAAGCGGCAATCGAAATGCGGGCGTATTCGTCGCCTTCGACGAGCGAAATGAATTTCTCGCCCGTTTTATTGGCGCTTACGTTTATAAGCGGACTTAAAGTTACCGATACTGCGGCAAACAAACCGAACGAATTCGGCGCGCTCTATTGCGGAATGATAAGCGCGGTACTCGTTCTGATTACGATATTGTTCCTTGCGCTTACGCTTTGCGGATTCTTACGCTCGTATAAAGGTAAGTATACCGCGTGGGGAATGGTATTTTCGATAATAGCCTGCGCGTGTTCGCTCGCCGCGCTCGTGGTTTACGTCGTAGATCTGGCGAAGGTATCCGCGATTTTAGGTTCGTCGGGAATAAAATACGGCGTCGGTTCGACTGTTTCCGTGTTCGTGCTTTCCCTTATAACGCTCGTACACTCCGTCGTTAAATTTATTTTGAGCAAACAAATCGAAAAACAAGCCGAATAAAATTTAGTATTATACACCGCCGAGCGGATCTATATGACCGCTCGGCGGTTTTTTACTTTTCAAAAATGCATAAAACCGTATAATATTTGTATAATTGCATAAAATCAATAAATTATTAAAAAATATTCAAAAAAATCTTAAAAATATACATTAAAACGCTTGACGAAAACATTCTTAAAGCGTATAATCGTCGTCGTTACGTTACTTGAAAGGAGTTCACACGAAATGAAAAAATTATTAGCGGTACTTATTGCGGCGATTGCCGCGACGATCGGTTGTTTCTCTCTTACGGGATGTAAGAAAGAAGAAAACACCCTTATAGTTTATACCGAAGCGGGTTTTGCTCCGTTTGAATTTAAGGAAAAGGGTAAAAGGGACGTTATCGGTGTCGATATCGAAATCGCGAAATACATCGCGAATAAATACGGCTATAAATTAAAAATCGTAGACGGTAACTTCGATACCATTATTGCGGGCATTAAAGAAGACAATGCTCTCGGCATAGCGGGTATTTCATGGACGGCTTCGAGGGCTGAAAACGTCGAATTTTCTAAATTTTATTTCGGCGGAACGTTCCAGACCGTTATATATATGAAAAGTTCGAATCCCGCATTGAACGAAGACGGTGTTTTCTTGAAGTCGAACTTTAACGGTAAAGACGTTGTATATCAAAGCGGAACGACGGGTAACTCTCTCGTAAACGAAAATAAAACCGCTTGGGGCGTAAAAACCGTAAAAGGTTTTGCCGAATATGCGCTTGCGCTCGAATATCTGAAGACTTCGCCTTCTACGTATCTCGTTCTCGATTCTTACGTTGCCGCTCAATTCTGCGCTCAGAATAACGATATCGCATACGCGACGATAGAAGACGTCGCGGCGGAATCTTACGGAATCGTGGCAAAGAAGGGTAATTCCAAACTCATCGAAAAGGTAAACGACTGTATAGACGAACTCTTGCAGGAAGATGAAAACGGAAAGACACAGATAGACAAGTGGTACGATAAATTCAGCGTTATCGAACCCGAAGAATAACGATTTTTGCAATCGTGAGCCGTAAAGGCTCTCTTTTGCGTATTAAGGAAAAGATTATGGCTAAACTTTGGGCGGATTTTTACGATTGTTTTATAGACGCCAAAACCTACCTTTTGTATCTGGAAGGGCTCAGAAATACGGTATTTATCGCATTGATAGCGTGCGCTATCGGCTTTGTGATAGGTGTCGTCGTTACGGCGGTGCGAATTGCTCCTAAAACGAATCTATTCGTGCGCGTAGCCGATGCTGTGGCGAGGGTATACGTTACCGTTATACGCGGAACGCCCGTCGTATTACAGTTGTTTATCGGTTATTTCGTTATTTTTGCGACGATGAAATTTTCGGGACTGCTTGGGATATCGAATACGGACGGAATACCTGTTGCGGGGCTTGTGTTCGGTATAAATTCGGGGGCGTATATGTCCGAGATATTGCGTGGCGGAATAAACTCGGTCGATTACGGTCAAACGGAAGCGGGAAGAAGTCTCGGCTTGTCCTGGTCAAAAACGTTTGTGAAAATTGTTTTACCGCAGGCTTTCAAGAGTACGATACCTACAATTTTCAACGAATTTATTACGTTACTTAAAGAAACTTCGGTTGCGGGTTACGTCGGAATTTACGAGCTTACAAAGGTAAGGGAGGATATAACGACGGCGAATATGCAATTATATATGCCGCTATTTATAATAGCCGCAATGTACCTTATTCTCGTACTATTATTGCAACAATTACAAAAACTTATCGAAAGGAGATTGACGAAAGGTGATAAACAACGATACTGACGTTTTGATTGACATACGCAATCTTTATAAGTATTTCGGTAAGTTACAAGTATTGAAAAGCATATCATTGCAGATAAAAAAAGGTGAAAAAATCGCGATAATCGGACCGTCGGGCGGCGGCAAATCTACGTGTTTGCGGTGTATGAATCTGCTCGAAACTCCGACCTACGGCGAAATCTGGTTCGAAGGTAAACTCCTTACCCCCGTCGACCCGTATTTGCATTTCGATATGATCCGTAAGTCTAAAACTTACCGCGAATTGACGGAAAACGGCAAGAGCGACGAAGAGGCGATAAAAGATATCAAGGTAAACGATTTGCTCAAAAAACGCGAAGGCGCGGAGTTCGATAAAGCGGTTAAATCGTTCTATAAAGAGCATTTTCAGGATATCAACGTAACCCGCAGAAAAATGGGAATGGTGTTTCAGCATTTCAATCTGTTCAATAATCTGACGGTTATGGGCAATATGATACTCGCTCCCACGCAACTGAAAATAAAGAGCAAAGAAGAAGCCGAAGAAAAAGCGCACGAATTGTTGAAAAGGATAGGTCTTGACGATAAAGCAAACGAATATCCGTCAACGCTTTCGGGCGGGCAGAAACAGCGTATAGCGATCGTCCGCGCGTTAATGATGGAACCCGACGTAATGCTTTTCGACGAGCCGACTTCCGCGCTCGACCCCGAAATGGTCGGCGAGGTGCTGGCATTGATGAAGGATCTCGCGCAGGAGGGGATGACGATGGTGGTGGTGACCCACGAGATCGGCTTCGCCCGTGAAGTCGCCTCGCG
>USOJ01000026.1 GCA_900556195.1 uncultured Eubacteriales bacterium | reverse complement strand
TAGCCGTAACTTTCGGCAAGGCTCGTAAGGTTTTCGCCTATTCGGATAAGTTCTTTTATATACGCCGCGAAAATGCCGTATAGTTCGTTTTCCGACTTATAGAAAGATTTTTCGGTTATATTTTCGGCGGCTTTCGTCAAAAATTCTTCGGCGGATTTTTCCGACGAGGCGAACTCGTAGAGTTTTTTAACGGTCTCTTTAAGAGAATCGTCGCCGCGCGATCTGCCCATAATGCGTACGAGATATAAAAAGTCTTCGTCGCGGGTTTCGTATAAACTTTCGAAAAGAGAATCGAGCGCCTTGTTTTTCAGTTCACCCGCCTGATTTTCGTCGGCGACCGAAACGGACGGGTCTACGTCGAGAGCGTAAAAGTAGGTGCGGATCAAATTCGCGCAGAAAGAGTGAAAAGTCGAAATCGAAGCGGTTGGGACTTCCGACAAGGCTTTACGGAATCTCGCCGCGTCGCGCCCCGCGTTTATCTCCGCTATAATCGCTTTCACGAGTTTTTGTTTCATCTCTTCCGCCGCGGCGGTGGTGTAGGTAACGGCGAGTATTTCGCCGACTTCGGCTTTGCCTTCGACGATTAGTCTTATAACTCTTTCTATCATTACGAAGGTTTTTCCGCTCCCCGCCGAAGCCGAAACGAGTACGTTTCTGCCCTCGGCGATTACCGCTTTTCTTTGGTCGGGGGTGTAGTTTTTTTCGTTGTCAGCCATTTTCTTTTCCCCCTTTCGAGTTTTCTTCTTCGATAGCCTTTACGATATGCGACGGCATTATTCTGTCCGGGATATCCCTTTCTTCGTAGTCCGAATCTTCGCCGAACCCGCCGAGCCGTATTCGCAATATTCGCATTCGCCCTTGTACGGCGCGGGTACGATAACCCCGTCCAAAACGTAATCCACGGCTTTTTCGGCTAAAATTTCGGCGTAACGCATATACGCTTTTATCACGTTTTCTTCGGCGACGGTCGAGCCTTTGGCTTTGTCGCCGTCCTTTTTGGTCGTTTCTATGCGGGCGTCGATTATATCGCTCGTACGGTTGTCGTAAAAGTTTTTATCGGTCGCCCTTAAAATATTTTCTTCGGCGAGCGTTTTGCCGTACATCGAAACCGCTTTGTCGTCGATTTTTTTGAAAGCGTCGTCAAGCGCGTAGTAGTACGCCCCTGCGGGGATATATCCCGCTTTTGCGAGCGCGTTCATATAAAGGTAGAGTTGAACGTGCCTGCCCGTGAAGAAGTTTTTATCCGAAACCTTGTCTTCGGCTTTGCCCGACTTGTAGTCGATTATACGCCCGTATTTTTCGTAAACGTCAACGCGGTCGATTTTACCTTGCAGGCGATAACCCGAATGTCGTTTTGCGTTTATCGGGTAAGCGGGCAGAACTCCGCCTTTACCGAACCATACTTCTTCGTAAAGAGGCTTGAAGTCCGAAGCGGCGAATTCTCGGAAGAGTTTAACGCATAACTTCGCGGCTTCTTCGGTAAGCCTTTCGAGCGCGTATGCAAAATCCGGGCGTTTTCTGAACCTTTTATATTCGTCGCCGTCGAGAATTTCGCCTATGATTTTGTCGGACAACTCTTTACATTCGGCTTCGCTTTTTACCGTCGATATTTGCTTTACGAACAATTCGACTACTTTATGTAATACGTTGCCGTAGTCCATAGATTTTATTTTGCCCGTGTCTTCGTCGGCTGCGCCTATGCAGTAGCGCATAAAACACTTGTACGGGCAGGAATAAAAACACTCTATCGCGCTTGCCGAAACGTTGCCGTTTGCAAAATAATTTTCGCAGGGCAGATCTTCGGCAAAGAGTTTTTTGCGGTTGATAAACCCTACCAGGCGGTCGCACGCCTTTACGGCTTCGTTATCGCCCGCTTTCGAAAAAGCCGCTCTTACCGAAGCGATTTCTTCTTCGTCGTCCGTCGCGCCCTCTTTGAAGTCGTTGCCCTTTTTGACCAGCGAGAAAAACGCGGGTCGGCGGGCGAGATAGTCGTCGGCTATCGTATAATCGTCGTGTTTGTCGTGTTCGAGATCTGAAGCGGTGAAGCGGGTAAACGGAGCGGTTTCGTCCGAAAAGATTTTTTCTACGAAATCGAGTACGCCCGACTTTGCCGTGGGCTTACCGTCGCGCGCGAGCGCGGGGCGGGTGAGTACAAGTCTGTTTTTGAAAGAAGCCAAAGCAAGCCCGACCGCTTCTTTTTCGCGGTCGTTCACGACCTTGATTTTCGGTTCTATTTTAAGCGAGAGTTTTTCAAGGTCGGCTATATCGCCGTCGAGTAAAATCGCGCCGTCGTTTTGCGTTGCGGGTACGTCGGAAGTAAGCCCTATCGCGTATAAGGTTTCGTATTGACGGAATCTGCAATTTTTGAGATCCCCCACGTAAACGCAGTCGTTTCGTTGCTGTACTACGGACATCTCCGAAGAGGTTTCGCCCGCCAGCAAAATTCTGCGGTAGGCGTCGGCGGTTATCGCGGTGTTGCCGAGTATCTCTTCGGTTTCGTCCAATATTTCGAGAAATTTTTCTATCTGCGATTCGGCTATCGCCGCTTTTTCGTCCGCCTTGTATTCGCGTAGTTTTTCGGCGACGGTCTTCGCGTTTTCTTCCGCGTTGCAACCGCTTAAAAATCCGCGTACGCTTTCGGCGTAATTCTTCGCGGAATCGCTGCGTTTAGCCGTTTTCAAAAATTCCGCAAGCAGTTTTACTTTGCCGTTTTTATATTCGTCGTTCGCCACCGTAAAATCGTTGATAAACGACTTATAGGTTGACGAATCGGAAGTTATAAGCCGTAAGATTTCGTCGGATACCGTTTTGTCGGGAATAAAAAGAACGTTGCCGATTACTTCTTTGACTTCGTCCAGATCGCATCCGGGCGAAAACGCCCTGAAAAGACAATCGATAAGCGAAGCGACGGGGGTCGAAGCCAGTTTGGTTTTTTCGTCCGAATAAAACGGAATATCGTAGTCGGCGAGTTTGCGTTTCAATATAAGCGAGTACGAGTCGTAATCGGCTGCGCCTATCGCTATATCGCGGTATCTTGCGCCTTTTTCTATAACCGAGCGGCGTATGCGCCTTGCGACGAATTCCGCCTCGTCGGCGGTATCTTTGGCTTCGTAAAGGTATACTTTTTTTGTGAATTTACCGTTTTTCGAAAATACGGTCGGGTCGAAAAGTCCGTCTAAAAGTCTTGCCGCTTCGTCCGTTACCGAAGACGGGCAGACCGTAGGCAAGCGGTCGTATTTTTTTACGAAAGAATAAAACTCGTTTACGAATAAGTCTTCGTTTTCGCCTTTCACGGCGAAATAGTCCGCGCTTTTCGCCGCTTTCGAAATTTCGTCTATCGCTTCGGCGGTCTGCCGCGTTATCGACGAAAAACCTATAAATACGACGGCGGCGTTTTTCAGAGTTTCGTCGTTTTTTACCGCTTCCGAAATGCCCGAAAGGGCGTTGTTGCTGTCGGTAAGTCCGTTTTCGGACAAAAACTTTTCGTAACGAGCGAAAACGGTGGCGATATCACGTATTTTAGCCGCCGATCTTCCGCCGAGATTTTCGGTTGCTTTCAAAAGTTCGTAGGGGTCGATTTTGGCGGATTTAAGTTGCGCTAAGAGTTCGCTCGTTTCGCTTGCGAGAGACGGCGACCCAGCCGTTTTTTTAAGCGCGGTAAGTTCGGTCGCGACTTCGGTAAGTATCTTTTTTACCGCCATAGCCATACCTTCTTTCGAAAGGTATTTTCTGTCAGTCAGCCTTTTCGACGCGTATCTGCCCAAAGACAGAACTTCGGCGTTGAAATTTCCGCCGCGTTTTTTCGCCAAAGCCCGCTCGACTTCGAGCGTGAGTTTGTCTTCGCAAAAAACGATTATCGGGTTGTCTAAATTTATAGGAAAACGGGCGACGTGATCCGTCGCCCTTTCCACACAATCAAAATAAGTTTTACAGATATAAACCGACATCGGTTTCCCCCTATTGTAAATCGGTAGCCATGGATAATTGAGTGTCAGCCCGCCAAAACGCCGATATTCCCATGTAATCAGTCGAGAACGGCTTTGATACGGCGAACGCCCGCGGAAGACGCTTCTTCTTTGGCGATTCTGAAGTGGTGAAGTTCGCCCGTGGTCTTCGCGTGCGGACCGCCGCAGATTTCTTTGCTGTATTTACCGATAGTGTAAACTTTTACTTTGTCGCCGTATTTTGCGGAAAATACGCCTATCGCGCCCTGCGCTTTGGCTTCGTCTACGCTCATCTCGTCCATCGTAACCGCTACGTTTGCCGCAATCGCTTCGTTTACCCACGCTTCAATCGCTTTAAGTTCGTCCTCGGTGAGTTTCCGAGGGTAGTTGAAATCAAAACGCAATCTTTCGGTGGTTATGTTCGAGCCTTTCTGATTTATGGTATCGTCATTAAGTACGCTTTTAAGAGCGGCGTTGAGAAGGTGAGTGGCGGTGTGTAATCTTGCCGTTATCTCGTTCTGTTCGGTCAAGCCCCCCTTAGCCGCGCCTTGAGGCAATTGTTTGCTCTTTTCCTGATGTTCCTTAAACGCCGCGTCGAAACCCGCTTTGTCTACGGTAAATCCGACTTCCGCCGCGAGTTCTTCGGTGAGTTCTACGGGGAATCCGAAAGTATCGTACAGTCTGAACGCCTGCTTGCCGTTGATTCCGTTTTCGGGAACGTAAGCGGGGTCTTTCGCCGACATAAATTCGTTTTTGCGTTTGATGCCATCTACGCACTTGTTGAACTCTTTAAGCCCCGTGGCGAGCGTCGCTTCGAACTTGTCTGCTTCTTTCGCTATTTCCGAAAGAATGTAATCTTTCTTTTCGACGAGCAACGGATAGGCTTCGTCGTAAATCTTGTCTATAAAAATTTCGGATACCGCCGTCAAAGCCGAAGAATCGAGCCCTAACTTTCTCGCGTAGCGGATAGCGCGGCGAAGAAGTCTTCTCAAAATATATCCCGCGCCGACGTTGGACGGAAGTATTCCGTTTACGTCGCCGATGAGCATGGTCGCCGTTCTTATGTGGTCGGCAACTATACGCATAGCCTTTCTCGCGTCTTCGTCATCGTCGTAACTCTTGCCCGATTTTTCTTCCAGAACGGCGATAACGGGTAAGAACAAGTCGGTTTTGTAACCGTCGGTTACGCCGTTCAGGAAGGCTAAAAGCCTGTCCAGACCGAAGCCCGTATCGACGTTTTTGTTCGCGAGAGGCTCGTAGCCGTCGGCGGTCTTTTTATATTGCATATATACGTCGTTGCCTATTTCGACGTATCTGCCGCAACCGCAGTCGGGTCCGCAATCCGGTCCGCACGGTTTGTCGTGGCGGGGATAGAACCATTCGTTGTCGGGTCCGCACGGCGTGCCTACCGTGCCTTCGAGTTCCCACCAGTTGTCTTTTTTGGGCAGATAAAATATATGTTCGGGTTTAATGCCGGCTTTTTTGAGGTATTCGGCGGTTTCTTCGTCGCGCGGGGCGGTCGCGTCGCCTTCAAATACGGTAGAACAGATTTTTTCGCCGTCAAGACCGAAAATTTTGGTTAAAATATCGTAAGACCATTGAGTTTTTTCGGCTTTGAAGTAATCGCCGAGCGACCAGTTGCCCATCATTTCGAAGAAAGTAAAGTGAGTGGGGTCGCCTACGCTTTCTATGTCTACCGTTCTTACGCAACCCTGAACGTTGCAAAGTCTGGTTTTGCCGGACGGATGCGGTTTTCCGAGAAGATAGGGCATAAGCGGTTGCATGCCCGCCACGTTGAACATGACTCCGGTAGAACCGTCGCCGATAAGAGAAACCGCGCCTATATTTTTATGACCGCGTTCCTCGTAAAATTTAATCCAGGAACTGCGGAGTTGTTTGGAAGTAATCATTTTTTTAGCCTCACAATACGTCGTGTATGCATATATTATATATTACGAACGAAAAAAAGTAAAACGTTTTGACGAACTAAACCGAAAGCCGCAAATTTTGTCTTGCATAACCGGTTAATCGACCGTCCGTAATCTTTTTATCGCCGTTTTATATCGATCGGTCGGGCGAATTACGGACTTCGCGGGGGGTTCTGCCGTAATACGCCCTGAACTCGCGGTTGAAGTGAGAAATCGTTTCGTATCCGCATTCGTAACAGACGTCCGTTACGGACATGTCGCCTAAAACGAGCAATTTGAGCGCCGCGTCTAATTTAAGGCGTTTTAAGTAAGATTTGTAATTTTCGCCCGTAACGAGCGTAAATTGCGACGAAATATAATTCGGGCTTCTGTCGAACAGTTCCGACAGAGTTTTAAGCGACGGGTTTTCTCTGAAACGATCGTTTACGAAACTTAAAACGTCGCGCATAAAATTTTTACCCGCGTCTTTCGGCTCGGGGAAGTTTGCCGAAGCAAACAACAGTTGTATAAGAGCGACAAGCAAAGAATTTGCGTATTTCGCTTTGCCGCCCGCCCGCGACAACAGTCCGCACAGGTCGTCGACGTCTTTCGTCGTTTCGTCGTCGTAAAACGTATAGCCGCCTTTCAGCGGCGCGTTGCCGAAACATTTTTTTACCACGTCGTTTGAAAATTGAATATTCGTGATTTTAAGGTCGGTGTCGGGCGTTATGTCGTGAAAATCTTTCGTCGTCAGAAAGAAAGCCGAGTTTTTACCGAATTTTATTTCTTTACCGTTAAAATTCGACGAGCCCGCGCCCTCGGTTATAATGTCGATTTCGTAAAAGTCGTGAAAGTGCATTTTGCAGTCGGCTTTTATCGTTTTATACGTTACGCATATTCCGTTTTGCGGAGTAAATATTCTCTTCAGAAGTTTCTGTTTTGTGTTCATACGGCGATTATACATCTTTAAGCGTATTTTGTAAACCGAAATTGCATTTTATAAAATAAAATCGTAAGATACGCAAATAAAACCGTAAAAAACTCCTTGAAAAAGTCTTTTTGGTGATGTTATAATGTAAGCGATAATATGGCGATGCCATAAAAAGAGAGGTAAAAAATGGTTGATTACGGCGTAAACGACAAGATGTTCTGGCAGGATACTTCGGATAAAAGCAAATATATCTGGAGATACGAAAACAATCCGATTATAGACCTTGAAAGCAGCGAATTCTGGCACGTTTATAACAGCGCAGTCGTAATAAAAGACGGCAAATATACGGGCGTATTCCGTTGCGAAGAAAAGACCGGCAGACCGGATTTGTTTATGGGTTACAGCGACGACGGCGTGAATTGGGATATAGAAACCGAGCGTATAGTTATGTACAACGAGGACGGCAGCGTTTTCACCTATCCGTACGCTTACGATCCGAGAGTCGTGGGAATCGACGGGGTTTATTATATTATTTTCTGCGCCGATATTCAGGGGCCGGACATTTATATAGCGAAAACGACCGATTTCAAGCGGTTCGATATGATTCCGACGGGATTTTTGCCGTTTAACCGTAACGGATCGCTGTTTCCCGAAAAAATCGACGGCAAATATTACATGTTGTCGCGCCCGGACCCCAGCGGAACGTCGTACGGCAATATATGGATAAGCGAAAGCGAAGACCTCGTGCATTGGGGAAATCATAAACTCGTAATGAAAAATTTCTATCTCGGAGATAATTTCTGGGAAAGAATCAAAATCGGCGCGGGGCCCATTCCGATAAAGACCGAACGCGGCTGGATACTTATATATCACGGGGTGCAGGCCACGTGTAACGGTCTGAATTACAGTATAGGCGTCGCTCTGCTCGATTTGAACGATCCGTCAAAGGTATTGAAAAGGGCGGACAGATACGTTCTCACTGCCGAAAAGGATTACGAACGTTGCGGATTTACGCCTAACGTATGTTTTCCGTGTTCGGCGCTGTGCAATTCGAAAGGTCAGGTAACGATTTATTACGGGGTTGCCGACACGAATATGGCAATCGCGTTCACCACGGTTGATAAACTGCTCGAATTCGTCGATAAATATAATAAATAAGACGCATCAAAGAGAAAACGAAGGCGGGGCGAAAATTTTCGCCCCGCCTTTTTGCCGCGTTTATTTCTTTTTACCTCTCGATTCTATCGGAGTTTTTTGCATATACTTTTTGTATTGACGGAAGAACGTGGCGTAACTGTTGTACGAACACGACTCTATAACTTTGTTTATCGGAACGCCCGTTTTGATAAGCCTTTCGATATAAATCAATTTTTTCTGATTGATGTATTTTTTAAGGCTTACGTTGACGTATTCTTTGAATTTATGCAGCAGCCACGACGTGCTTACCAAAAACTCTTTCGCGATGATTTCGGCGTTGAGATTTTGAGTGATGTTATCGTCTATGTATTTCAGAACGTCGTTTATAACGTCGTTCGCGGTGCCGATTTCCTGCGCTTTTATCGGCGCGTGGGAGTATTTAAGGCTCGTTATAATTATCTTTATATAATATTCGGCTATATGTTTGAATTCTTCTTCGGTAAAAAGCGATTCGCTTTCTTTAAGGTCGTAGAATAACTTTTTGATAGAATCGTCCCGGTCGAAAGCGTATATCGCGTCGGCGGAATTCAATATGTCGGCTAAATCGTCGCTTAAAAATTCGTCGTTGAAGCGTATTACCGTGCGGTCGAATTCCTGCCCCGTCAGAAAACACATATTGTGTATCGTCATCGGCGGGCAGACGATTAAGGTGTCGGGTTTTACCGTATACTTATTATGCCCGAAAGCAAATTCGCCGTCTTCTATATTGAAAATATATTCCAACTCGTAAACGTTGTGAAAATGCGGTTCGAAGTTCGCGTCGTCGGGTTCGGCTTTGGTTATAATGTGGTCGTATTGCAAGTTTTGAGTTATCATACGCCGATTATAACACACGTTTGCAAAAAATACAATTATTTATCGTTTTATCTAAAAAATAAACAATTTTTGTAAACAACACGGCGAAAATAAAAACGGGTAGTCGGGCGGG
>USOJ01000025.1 GCA_900556195.1 uncultured Eubacteriales bacterium | reverse complement strand
ACGATCAGGTAGAGCAGACCAGAGGTTACGACATTTGTATCGTTACCACCGCTAAAACCGACGAAGAGGCTCGCGAATTGTTGAAGGCAATGGGTATGCCTTTCAAAGCATAAGTTAAGGAGAACACGAAATTATGGCAAAACTCGCTATGATAAATAAACAGAAAAAGACGCCGAAGTATGCTACGAGAGGGTATACGAGGTGTTCTATCTGCGGTAGACCTCACGCCGTTCTCAAAAAGTACGGAGTATGCCGTATTTGTTTCAGAGAATTAGCGTACAAAGGGCAGATCCCCGGCGTTAAAAAGGCTAGTTGGTAAGGAGGTACGATAAAATGACAGATCCTATTGCAGATATGCTCACGCGCATCAGAAACGCGCTCACCGTTAAACACGACACGGTAGAAATCCCCGCGTCGAATATGAAAAAATCCATTGCTAAAATACTTCTCGACGAAGGCTATATCGCCGCGTACGACGTTGTCGAAGACGGCGTTCAGGGCAAGATAGTAGTTACGTTGAAGTACGGTCCCAAGGGCGAAAAGGTTATCAACGGATTGAAGAGAATTTCCAAACCCGGTCTTCGTATCTACGCAGGTTGCGAAGAATTACCGAAGGTTCTGGGCGGACTCGGAATCGCGATCATCTCCACTCCCAAGGGCGTTATGACAGACAAGGAAGCAAGAAAGACCAACCACGGCGGCGAAGTCCTTGCTTACGTCTGGTAAGGAGGTCTAAGATATGTCGAGAATGGGAAGAGAGCCGGTTACTATACCGGCAGGAGTTACCGTTACGGCTAACGACGGTTTGCTTACCGTTAAAGGACCCCTCGGAACGCTTACGCAAGACTACGACGCGGCTAACATCGCCTTCAATATCGACGGCGCGGTCGCTCACGTCGTTCGTAACAACGACGAAGACTCGGTAAGGGCTAAACACGGCTTGTACAGAGCGTTACTCCACAACATGGTGGAAGGCGTTACGAAGGGATACGAAAGAGTTCTTACCGTAAACGGCGTCGGCTGGAAGGTCGCGCAGACGGGTAAAGATCTGACGCTTTCCGTAGGTTTCAGCCACCCCGTAACGGTTAAGGCGAAAGACGGAATCACTCTCACGGCGGTTTCCGCTACGGAAATCAGCGTAAAGGGTATCGATAAAGTCTCCGTCGGACAGGTCGCAGCCAACATCAGGGCTATCAGAACGCCCGAACCTTATCACGGTTACGGTATCGCTTATAAGGGCGAAGTAATCGAACGTAAGGAAGGCAAGACTGCGGGTAAATAAGGAGTAAACCGATATGATTTCAAAAATTGATAAAAATACGGACAGAAAGAAAAGACACGCAAGAGTAAGAAACAAACTCTCCGGCACGGCGTCGCGTCCCAGACTTTGCGTTTACAGAAGCCTTAACAACATCTACGCGCAAGTCATCGACGACGTAGCGGGCAACACTTTGGTTGCCTGCTCGACGAAGGAGAAAGCCGTTGCTGCTCTTACGGCAGGAAAGAACAAAGTCGAACAAGCCAAAATCGTAGGCGTAGAACTTGCGAAAAAGGCTACCGCTAAGGGTATCGAAGAAGTCGTATTCGACAGAGGCGGTTACCTTTACACCGGCAGAGTTCAGGCATTAGCAGAGGGCGCCAGAGAAGGCGGCTTGAAATTCTAAGGAGGCACATTCAAATGGCAAGAGATAATAACAGACCTCAAAGAAAGCAAGAACGCGACGACGGTCTTTGTAAAAAACTTATAGCCGTAAACCGTATCACGAAAGTCGTAAAGGGCGGTCGTAAAATGAGATTCTCCGCTCTCGTGGTAGTAGGCGACGAAAACGGCAGAGTAGGATGCGGAAGCGGTAAGGCTAACGAAGTTCCCGAAGCAATCGACAAGGCAACCGCGCAAGCTAAAAAGGCTATGCGTAAGGTGGCTATGGTAGGAACCACCATTCCTCACGTCGTTATCGGCAAATTCGGACGCGGAAGCGTACTCATGATGCCTGCCGAAGAAGGTACCGGCGTTATCGCGGGCGGTCCCGTCCGCGCGGTAATGGAAGCCGCAGGCATAAAGAACATCAGAACCAAATCTCACGGTTCGTCCAACCCCGTAAACATGGTTAAAGCCGTTATCACGGGTCTTAACGAACTCAGAACCGCGGAACAAGTCGCGGCTCTTCGCGGGAAAACCGCCGAAGAGATTATGGCGTAAGGAGGCTTTCAGATGGCTAAGAAGAAAACTGAATCGGTCGCTAAATTGAAAGTTACCCTCGTTAAAAGCACTATCGCGTGCCTTCCCAAGCAGAAGGCGGTATGCGAAGCGCTCGGACTTCACAAAATAAATCAGTCGAAGGTCTTCACGGATAACGCGGCGTTGCAAGGTCAACTTGCTCTCGTCGCTCATCTCGTAAAGGTCGAACAGGCGTAAGGAAGGCAGACTATGAGAATAGATACGTTAAGTCCCGCGGAAGGTTCGAGAACCTCCGCCAAAAGACTCGGTCGCGGTATCGGTTCCGGACTCGGCAAGACCTCGGGTAAAGGTCATAAGGGTCAGTGGGCGAGAAGCGGCGGCGGCGTCAGACCCGGTTTCGAAGGCGGTCAGATGCCCTTGACGAGAAAAGTTCCCAAACGCGGATTCAACAATCATTTCAGAAAGGTTTACGCTGTAGTAAATCTTGAACAACTTTCCGCATTCGAAGCAAACGCTGTCGTAGACTTCGAGACTTTGCTTGACGCGGGTCTTATCAAAGAAGTCAAAAACGCTGCAGGTCTTAAAGTGCTTGCAGGCGGCGAACTGAACGTTGCCTTAACCGTTAAGGCAGCCAAGTTCTCCGCTGCCGCCAAAGAGGCTATCGAAAAAGCCGGCGGTACTTGCGAACAGGTTTGATAACCCGTAGCGGAGGTGGAAAATGTTCGAAACGTTAAAAAAAGCATTTAAGGTCAAAGAGATAAGAATAAAGATTTGGTGGACGCTTCTGTTCCTCCTGCTTTACAGAATAGGTTGTTATATACCCGTTCCCGGTATCGGCTCCGAACTTCTTGCAAACGAGACGCTCCATAATACTTCTTATCTTCAGATCATGAGTATGATGACGGGCGGCTCGCTCGCGCAAGGCACGCTTTTCGCAATGGGTATCGGACCGTACATCAACTCCTCGATTATCATCCAACTCCTTGCAGTTGCGATTCCTCCCCTCGAAAGATTATCCAAACAGGGCGAAGAGGGCAGAAAGAAAATAGCGAACATCACTCGTTATATCACCCTCTTGCTTGCGATAATTCAATCGATAGGTATCCTCGTCAGTTACGGTAGTACGTCTATCGAAAAAGGACAACTCGTCAGACTTCTGGCGGGCGGCGCGGCGGAAGCGGGCAGATTCCAGACGTTCCTTGCGTACGTCATGATAGTTCTTTTCTTCACCGCAGGTACCTGTATCACTATGTGGATCGGCGAAAGAATAACCGACCACGGCGTATCCAACGGTATTTCGCTCCTTATCTTCGCGGGTATCATTGCTTCTGCGGGTGAATTCTTCGTTAAGGAATGTAATACGATCTTTAGCGTAAACTTCGATTCCAACGATAAACTCGAACTTCTTCGTTTCGTAGGCTATCTCGTAATAATCGTCGTGGTATTCGCGGCGATCGTATGGGTGGAACTTGCCGAAAGAAAGATTTCGGTTCAGTACGCGAAACAGATCAAGGGCAACAAGATGTACGGCGGTCAGTCGACAGTTATTCCGATAAAGGTCAACGCCAACGGCGTTATGCCGCTCATCTTCGCGTTCTCGATCCTCTCCTTCCCCGAACTTATCTTCGCCCTCGTCGGATGGCAGAACGGTTCGGCTTGGTGGAGTAAGTGGCTCGGCGCGAATTCGAGTTTTCCGTTCTACGCGATCGTACTTTGTCTGTTCATCGTATTCTTCGCGTTCTTCTATTCGCAGATTCAATTCAATCCCGAAGACATCTCGAAGACGATACAGCAAAACGGCGGGGTTATCCCCGGTATAAGACCGGGCAAGCCGACTGCCGATTATCTCAAAAAGATAAACGACAGACTCACGCTTTTCGGAGCAATCTTCCTTGCGTTGCTTGCTCTTATCCCGACGGTGGTTCTTAACCTTATACTTCCGGCGAAAGCAAGTTCGGGCGCGTTCAGCGCAACGGGAATGCTCATCTGCGTATCGGTTGCGATAGAATTCAACACCGCTCTCGAATCGCAGATTATGATGAAAGCGCATAAAGGATTCCTTAAATAAGATGAAGATAGTCTTGTTAGGGGCGCCCGGCGCGGGCAAAGGCACGCAAGCCGTAAGACTTGCCGAAGGCCTTAAAATTCCGCACGTGTCCACGGGCGACATTTTCAGAAAAAACATCAAAGAACGTACTCCGATCGGGGTTGAGGCGAAATCCTATATAGACAAAGGTCAACTCGTCCCCGACGAAGTAACGATAAAGATAGTCAAAGCAAGGCTCGAAGAAGCCGATTGCGCAAACGGTTATCTGCTCGACGGGTTTCCGAGAAACGTGAAACAGGCGAAAGCGCTGGACGAATTTTCCTCGGTAGACAAGGTAGTCAACATAGACGTTCCTCTTCATAAACTCATGAGAAGGATAACGGGCAGAAGAGTTTGCGGCAAGTGCGGCGAATCGTATCACGTCGATTATTTAGGCGGCAAAACCGATTGCGACAAATGCGGCGGCGACCTCGTTCAGAGAGCCGACGACAACGAAGAAACGGTTAAAAGTCGTTTAGACGTTTACGTCGAACAGACCGCCCCGCTCGTAGAGTATTACGAAAAACGCGGAGTGCTGGTCAATATCGACGGCGACGGCAATATCGACGACGTGTTCAGAACTATCGTTGAAAAGTTAGGCTGAAAAATGATATACATTAAAAGCGATAAAGAGATCGAACTTATGCGCAAACCCTGCGCGATAGTAAGAGACGTTCTCAATCTCTGTCAGGACAAGATAAAAGTCGGCATGACAACGAGGGAACTCGATAAGATTGCTCACGACTATATCGTTTCCTGCGGGGCGACTCCTTCTTTCCTGGGGTACGGCGGTTTTCCGACCGCGACCTGTATATCGATCGACGAAGTGGTCGTTCACGGCTTTCCGTCGGACAGGATAATAGAGGAAGATATGATCGTAAGCGTTGACGTGGGCGCGTATTTCAACGGTTTCCACGGCGACGCGGCGAGAAGTCTTTACGTAGGGCATATAAGCCCCGAAAAGAAGAAACTCATCGACGTTACGAGAGAGTGCTTTTTCGAAGGGATAAAGGGTATATGTATCGGCAGCGCGATAGGCGATATAGGCGCGCAGGTACAGGCCCACGCCGAAGCGAACGGCTTTTCGGTCGTAAGGGATATGGTGGGACACGGAGTAGGCAGACGCCTGCACGAAGATCCGTCCGTACCCAACTACGGCAAGAGAGGAACGGGCGTAAGGCTTAAACGCAATATGACGATCGCGATCGAGCCCATGATAAATATGGGCGGATACGAAGTCGATATAGACGGCTGGAAATGCGTAACCCGCGACGGCAAACCGTCGGCGCATTACGAAAACAGCGTTTTAATCGGCGACAACGGTGTAGAAATACTCACGTTATAAAGCAAAAATCGCGCGCGCAAATTCTGATGGTAAAAAGTGTAAACTTTAACTTAAAGGAAGACGCTGACTGCGCGCGGTAGAGTAATAGGGCGTTGCCCGTTAAAATAGAATTGGAGGAGATTATACTGTGTCAAAAGACGACGTAATCGAAGCGGAAGGCGTTATCGAAGAAGCGTTACCGAACGCGACGTTCAAGGTTAAACTTACGAACGGCTTCGTGATAACCGCTTACATTTCGGGTAAACTCCGTATGAATTATATAAAGATAATTCCCGGAGATTCGGTAAAAATCGAAATGAGTCCGTACGATCTGACGAAAGGTCGAATAGTATGGCGTAGCAAAAACTGACCCAATTTTATAACCACAAAAAAATCGGAGGATTTTCAAAATGAAAGTAAGACCATCAGTAAAACCCATGTGCGACAAATGCAGAGTCATTAAAAGAGAAGGCAAAGTTATGGTCATTTGTTCCAAGAACAAGAGCCATAAACAAAGACAAGGCTAACGGATTTACTTTTGATTTTTACGGCGCGTGAAAAACGCGTCCACTCAAACAAAAAAATTATTTATTAAAAAAATTCGGAGGATATACAAATGGCTCGTATTGCCGGCGTAGATTTACCAAGAGAAAAGCGCGTTGAAATCGGTATCACCTATATATACGGTATCGGCAGACCCACCGCTCAGAAAATACTCAAAGAAACGGGCGTTAATCCCGACGTAAGAGTTAAAGACCTTACCGAGGACGACGTTGCGAAACTCAGAGAGTATATCGAACATCACCTTAAAGTAGAAGGCGAACTTAAAAGCGAAGTAAGCCTTAACATCAAAAGACTTATGGAAATCGGCTGCTATCGCGGCGTAAGACACAGAAAGGGCTTACCCGTAAGAGGTCAGAGTTCCAAGAGAAACGCGAGAACGAGAAAAGGTCCGCGTCGTACGGTCGCCAAGAAGAAGACCGCTACCAAATAATTGAAGGAGGACTAAACAATGGCTGTCGCAAAGAAAGTCGTAAAGAAACGTAAAGAACTTAAAAACGTTGATAAAGGACAGGTTCATATCCAATCCTCGTTCAATAACACCATAGTAACCGTAACCGACGCCAACGGAAACGCCATCACGCAGTGCAGCGCGGGCGCGCTCGGCTATAAAGGTTCGAGAAAGAGCACTCCGTTCGCCGCTCAACAGGCTTCGGAAACCGCTGCGAAAGCGGCTATGGAACACGGACTTCGTTCGGTCGAAGTATTCGTAAAAGGTCCGGGACAAGGCAGAGAGTCGGCTATCCGCGCTCTCGGCAACGTAGGTTTAGAGGTAACTCTTATTTCCGACGTATCCCCCATCCCCCACAACGGATGCCGTCCGCCGAAACGCCGTAGAGTATAATAGGAGGTAGCGAGAACAATGGCTAAATATACAGACGCAAAATGCCGCTTATGCAGACGCGAAGGCGGAAAGTTATTCCTTAAAGGGGATAAGTGCTATAAAACGTCCTGCCCGTTCGAAAAACGCCCGGTTGCTCCCGGACAGCACGGAGCGGACAGAAAGAAGGTTTCCGAATACGGACTTCAACTTCGTGAAAAACAAAAGACCAAGAGAATTTACGGCGTACTCGAAAAACAATTCAGAGAGTACTACGACAAAGCCGATAAGATGAAGGGTATCACCGGTGAAAACATGCTTTCTCTTCTGGAAAGACGTCTCGACAACGTCGTTTACAGAATGGGCATTGCGGTTTCGCGCGCGCAGGCAAGACAACTCGTTACGCACGCTCACTTCACCGTAAACGGCCGTCCCGTAGATATCGCTTCTTACGAGATTAAGGTAGGCGACGTCGTCGCGGTTAAAGAAACCAAGAAAGACGCTCCTTATTTCGAATCCATAAAGGGAACCGCGAAGAGCGGCAAAATGCCCAAATGGCTCGATTTCGATACCGAAAAACTCGAAGGCAAGATTCTTGCCCTTCCGACCAGAGAAGATATCGATTCGCAAATCAACGAACAGATGATCGTCGAGTTGTATTCTAAATAATATATACCAAAGAAATATTAAAAAGGAGGTATATTACTATGATGGAAATAGAAACGCCGAAGATAGAAGTTACCGAAAACGAAGACAGATGCTATGCGAAAATAGTTGCAGAGCCGCTTGAAAAAGGTTTCGGCTTAACGCTCGGCAACGCGCTCAGAAGAACGCTTTTAGCGTCTCTCCCCGGCGCGGCGGCGCAAGGCATAAAGTTCCTCAGCGGCGACGTAAAACACGAGTTTTCGACCGTTGCGGGCATAAAAGAGGACGTTACCGAGATTATTCTTAACCTCAAAAACGTCGCTTTCAAGACTGCCACTACTCAACCCGACTTCAAAAAAGTGCTTAAACTTGCCGTCAACGGCCCCGCGGTTGTAACCGCAGGCGACATCGCGCAAGACAGCGAAGTAGAAGTTCTTAACCCCGACGCGTACATCTGTACGATCGACAAGGGCGGCGTGCTCGATATGGAAATAACCGTAGGCAGAGGACGCGGCTACAAGGGCGCGGACAACAATAAGACGGACGAAATAGATTATATCGCGATCGATTCTATCTACACGCCCGTTAAAAAGGTCAGTTACAACGTCGATTCGACTCGCGTGGGTCAGAATACCGATTACGATAAATTGACGCTCGAAGTCTGGACCAACGGCGCGTTTTCGGGCAAAGAGATTATAAGCCTTGCCGCGCAGATACTCAGCGAACATATCAATCTCTTCTCGCTCAGCAACGTGCTTGAAGACACGATATTGAAGCCCTCCCAGGCGGGAATGGAAACGAAAATAAGAGAAATGAACATAGAAGATATGGATCTTTCCGTTCGTTCGTATAACTGTCTTAAAAGGGCAAATATTCACACGGTTGACGATTTGACCAAAAAGACCGTAGACGATATGTTAAAGGTGAGAAACCTCGGCAGAAAATCTCTCGACGAAGTTATCGCCAAACTCAACTCTTACGGTTTATCACTAACGGAAAAGGAGGACTAATACAATGTCGGGCAAATTAGGTATGACTACCACGCAGAGAAAAGCGGTTTTAAGAAATCAGGCTTCTAACCTTTTGTGGTACGGAAGACTCGAAACGACTCTCGGCAGAGCGAAAGAACTTCGCCCCTACGCCGAAAAAATCATAACTCTCGCAATGAACACCTACGACGATACGGTTGAAAACACCGTAGTCGTTAAAGATAAAAAGGGTAAAGACGTTACCACGAAAGTGCTTAAAGACGGGCCCAAGAAACTTGCTGCGAGAAGAAAGATCATGACTCTCGTTTACGATCTTCAGGAACAACGCGGTAAAGAAACCATGACCGAGTTCAAGAACAGAACTGCCGGCGTTCGTCACCCCCTTATCGAGAAGATTTTCAACGAAAT